>NZ_JAJCHL010000099.1:0-10320 GCF_020554505.1 Caldibacillus sp. 210928-DFI.2.18 | reverse complement strand
CCTTCAAAATACCGAACAAAAATGTCCATTAAAACCGCTCTATTGGACAATTTTTGTGGAAAGGTATGCCAAAATGTCTAATAGAAGGGACCAATCCTCTCTTTATTGGACAATTTCTTTAATAGTTGAATCAAAACTGTCTAATAGAACAGCTCTTTTGGACAATTTTTACAGAAAAATAAGGCAAAGTGTCTAATAGGAGGGACCAATCACGCTTTATTGGACAAAACCTTCAAAATACCGAACAAAAATGTCCATTAAAACCGCTCTATTGGACAATTTTTACAAAAAATAAGCCAAAATGTCTAATAGAATTGGCCAAACCAACGTACTTGAACGAAACGATAAAAATCCAATTGCATCACTACTGGAATTTTATCCTTTTTTGTAATAAAAAACCCCCTGTTCAAATGGGGGCTTAATTTAAAAACTATCCTTGTTCTTTTATTTGCTTACATTTTTCTTCCAAATCGCCAATCATTTGGATAAGCCGGTCGATTTCTTCCAAGTCGACATGTTCCGGCTCCATCGTTTCCAATGTTTCAATAAATGAGTTGAATCGTTGTTGCAAAATGTCAAACTGTTTATCTTGAGTCGTTGGCAAAAAAATAACTCCCTTCCAATGATATCTGTCCTTATTATACACCTTCTTTCATTTTAGAGAACTGCCCTAATTTTGACAATGAAACAAACCAGTTTCTTCCTACTTTCTTTTAATCCCACAAGTGAAACTTCCATCAATGGGGTTTTCTTCATCCCCCACTGGTGGTGGGAAATCCGTCCCCCACCCATCTTTTTTGTAAACTCGAGAAACTTGAGGTGGGAGTCTTACTGCCCGTTAAGTCGGGATAAATATGGCGGCTTATCTTGGCATTTCGACTGCGGAAAATTTAAAGGAAACGTAATCCTGAATCGGGATCCATGCCCCAATGCCTTGAGACGTAATATTTTTCACGACAATCGATTTTTTTCCGCCTTTTAAAACAAGATAAACTTCTCCATACGTAACGGTTCCTTTTTCATTCACGGCAGGTGCATATGCATCTAAATAACCGACTTTTCGGCTTGGAATATTGTAGTATTGATCTTTCTTCGTTCCTGCTCCGACAACCGTATCAAAGGACAACGGGAATTTTGTTTTTTCAGCTGCTTTTAACAACATCATCTTTTTCACATCATTTGCATGGGGAATTTTTGCCGTCAAACCACCGCGCACAATTTTTTGAACTTCTTGTACATAATGGAATTTGTAAGGTGCATCGCCGCCACGATTATCATAATAATTCGTATTGATTTGTTGATATTCCCAATTCGGTGATGTTTCTTTTGATACATAGTTAAGCGGCCATTGTCCCAAATATATCGTTGCTTTATGTCCCATGGCAATGATCGGTTTATTGATGGAAGACTCATTTAGCATTAATATTAAATCCGGATTTTCTATTTTTACTTTCGATGTTTCAAGCAATTCTTTCGTTAATTCACTTGGTTGAAGTTGTGGCAAATCTTGGGATGCATTTGGATACGTATTTTCCTTTGCCACATTTAATACAAAACTTGGAATTTCGAATTTTTGCTCCGGTTTACTTTTTGGTGGAACTTCTGTTTTTTCCGCAAAACTTATCGGATGATTTAGAATCACAGTCAATAATAATGCCAAGACTAGAAAAAATAACTTCAATAAGGGTTTATTCATCTTTGAAACTCCTTCCATGTTCATTTTGACTATATTTTTCGCTATGCTTGTTATTCTTATCCAAAAATTTTTCTAAAAAAAATTGTTTTAAAATCAGAATATTAATAAAACGTCCGCAATATTTATGTATTAACAAAAGGAAAAGGAGGGAAGCAAATATTCCATTCTAACACTGCACCTGAGAGGAGGGGACAGACGAAGATTTTGGATGGAATGCATGAACCTCGCTTGGAATCGTGAATGAACTTTTGGGGGTGAATCGTTCAAACTATTTTTAAAAAACTAATCGTAAAATAAATGAACCGGGTGGGTTATGAATTGCCACTCGGTTTTATTTTTTAGTGGTGTGGAAAGATGGCTACATACATTGGTGGAAATGAAATGTCCGATTTGCAACGGTGTGGAAAGATGGCTGCAAAATTGGATGGCTGAATACTTTCGGTTTGTTCAGACCTACACATGTTGGTCGTATAAACCTTGCCACACATGTAACTTGTAAGCCCATTGACAATGAGTGTGCAGTTCCCCACAAGAGCGTAATTTTTAGTATTTTTGCAACTTGAAAGCCATTTATAATCAGTGTCCCCTACGATTGAAATTCCACGTATTTCCACCCGATCTCTCCTTTCAAACAAATAGTTTTATAATAAATAACATTCTAATACGAATAAGTTTCCCTTGCCAACTTTGCAATTTACCGATACCATTCATATTATGGAAATTACAGTAAGGGAGAAATCGGATCATGAAAAACACAAAGTTACGCTTCCCCATTTTAGTTGCGCTTGTCATCATTTCCGGTTTGTCACAAGGGATGTTGTTACCATTGATTGCGATTATTTTAGAAAATCGCGGGGTTTCATCTACGGTCAACGGACTACATGCAACAGGCTTATATTTAGGGGTATTACTTGCTTCTCCGTTTATGGAAGCACCGCTCAGAAAATTCGGCTATAAGCCCTTAATTATTACCGGTGGGTTGATTGTTATTATTTCTTTATTTTTATTTCCGTTTTTGAACACCATAATGATCTGGTTTATTTTGCGGTTGTTAATTGGTATCGGTGATCATATTCTTCATTTTTCAACCCAAACATGGATCACTTCATTTTCACCTCCAGAAAAACGAGGTAGAAATATATCTCTTTATGGGTTATCTTTTGGGATTGGTTTTGCCGTCGGGCCGCTTTTAACCAGGTTAGTCGACATCAACGAAAACTTGCCGTTTTATGTAACAGCCTTCTTTAGTTTACTTGCATGGCTGACCGTCTTTTTTTTACAAAATGAATATCCCGATCAAATTAATAATGACATGGAACCGGTAAGCATCCGATCAACAATTGGCCGCTTTGGTAAAGTACTTAAATTTGCTTGGGCACCGCTTCTCCCGGCTTTATGTTACGGTGTATTAGAAGCATCACTTAACGGTAACTTCCCTGTATATGGATTGCGGCTAGGTTTTGATGTTCATTTAATTGCTGTTATTATTTCCGCTTTTTCAATCGGTGCCATTATTTTTCAATTGCCGCTGGGGCTGGCAAGTGATCGATTTGGTCGAAGAAATGTATTATTATTTGCTATGTTAATCGGCAGTGTCATTTTCTTAAGTGCCAGTATCTTTGAACATTCCGCCTATTTTCTGTTAGCCGCCTTTTTTATTGCCGGAATGCTTCTGGGTTCCACCTATTCATTAAGTATTGCATTTTTAACGGATACGATCCCGAAACACCTATTACCGGCAGGAAACTTATTAATTTCGATTTGTTTTAGCTTAGGTAGCATTTCCGGGCCTTTTCTCGGCGGTCTTGCCATTGAGCATTTACCTAACATTAGCTTTTTCTTTTTAATTAGCTGTATCCTCTTCCTCATCTTTTTTGGTCTTGCCGGATTTAAAGAGGAAAAACAACTTCCTCTTGCTGATCAACGTTGGAATTTTTAATGTACGAAAAAAAACAGGCTATTCTTGATTTAAGAAGGATAGCCTGTTTTATTTTGCTTTATTTATAATTATTTTTATTACTTATTTATAATTACTTTAAACAAAATGGGCCTTTTCCCTTTTCAATTTACTATAATATGATATAATGATTATACAAAGATATGGGTAAAATATAGCAATGACAATGATTCTCAACTACTAGAACAATTACATTTTAACAGATGTGAATTGATTTCCATTCTCAATTAGGTAAACAAAATTAATAAAATCCCAATATGTACTTGAGATTTATTCTCAATTAGGTAGGAGCGTGATTTAAATGGAATTAAATATTAGCCTTCGAAAAAAACTGATGAAAGAAAATCAACTTCTTAAAGAGAAACTGCTCCGAATTGAACCCTATATCGAATTAGGATTCGCCCTTTTTAGCGGTATTCTCATTTTAACAGGTTGGATTTTGGCAAAACTTGACCAACAAGCGGTTTCTGTCTTCTTTTATATCTTAGCGTATGTGATTGGAGGCTATTTTAAAGCGAAAGAAGGCATTACAGATACGATTCACAATAAAACACTGAATGTCGAACTGCTTATGGTGCTTGCGGCATTAGGTTCTGCCATAATCGGTTATTGGGAAGAAGGAGCCATCCTCATTTTCATTTTTGCATTAAGTGGTGCTCTTGAAACGTATACAATGAGTAAAAGTAGAAAAGAAATCTCCGCATTGATGAGTTTACAACCGGAAGAAGCATGGCTGATTAAAGATGGAAAAGAAGTAAAAGTTGCAGTCGAACAATTACAAGTTGGTGACCATATTTTCGTAAAACCGGGCGAACGAATTCCGGCAGACGGGCGTGTTATTAAAGGAAGAACAAGCGTTGACCAAGCTGCAATTACGGGTGAATCGATTCCGGTCGGTAAAGGACTAAATGATGATGTTTTTGCCGGAACCGTGAACATTAACGGTTCGATTACCGTCGAAATTACAAAACCGAGCAGCGAAACATTATTTCAAAAAATTATTACTTTAGTTCAAAATGCCGAAAGTCAAAAATCCCCTTCTCAACAATTTATTGATCGTTTTGAAGGCACATATGTAAAACTGGTATTGGCGATTGTTTCATTGATGTTATTTTTGCCACATTATATTTTCGGATGGAGTTGGAATGAAACATTTTACCGGGCAATGGTATTGTTGGTGGTTGCCTCTCCATGTGCTGTCGTTGCCTCGATTATGCCGGCAACATTATCGGCCATTTCAAACGGTGCCAGAAAAGGGATTTTGTTTAAAGGTGGTTCACACTTGGAAAGTTTAGGAAATTTACGAGCTATCGCTTTTGATAAAACAGGGACATTAACGCAAGGAAAACCGGAAGTGAGCCAATATCTTGTAAAACCGGATTTGGAAGATGAAAAGCAAAAGATTTTGCAAATTGTTGCCGCCATTGAAAAACACTCAAATCACCCGTTAGCCCAAGCTATCGTCCGCTTTGCCACAACAAAAAATCAAAATGTACCATTTGAGCTTGATTCGATAGAAGACGTTAGCGGATGGGGAGTAAAAGCCTTCTTCAACGGTGAAATTTGGAAAATCGGGAAACGGGCCTTTATGGATGGAAATATTGAAGAAGTTATTGATGAAAAGCAAAGATCTTTCCTAGAAGAACAAGGGAATACAATCGTCTATATTGAAAAAGATCAACAAGTTGTCGCTGCTTTTGCATTGAAAGATATTGTGCGAGAAGAATCAAAACAGGCGATCACCAATTTGCAAGCTTTGGGAATTGAACCAATCATGTTAACCGGTGACAACGCCAATACCGCAAAGGCTATTGCAAGTGAGGTAGGCATCAGTCATTATATTTATGAATGTCTTCCGGAAAATAAAGCCAACGAAATACGCGCAATTAAAGAAAAATATGGATTAACCGCAATGGTCGGTGATGGGATCAATGATGCACCTGCTTTAGCCACTGCTGATATTGGAATGGCAATGGGAGAAGGAACGGATGCCGCACTGGAAACCGCCGATGTTGTCTTAATGAAAAATGATTTAACGAAAATTTCTCAAGCGATCCATTTATCTAAACGAATGAACCGCATTATTAAACAAAATCTCGTCTTTTCAATCAGTGTCATTATTTTATTAGTCATGTCCAATTTTTTCCAATCAATTGACCTGCCACTAGGAGTTATTGGGCATGAAGGCAGTACAATATTAGTCATTCTGAATGGATTAAGACTTTTAAAATAAGTAGTTTTTTTATTCCTTCTAATGGTTAGTCGAGCCAATCGGACACTTATCTTCCTCCTTTACCTGAAGTCTCAGGAGGAAGATTTAGTGACCGCTTAAAGCAGGGCACTGATGGTTAATTGAACCAATCAGAATTTACGGGCAGACCCCCACCTATCCTCTTTATAAACTCGAACATCTTTAGGCGGAAGTGTTACTGCCCTTTAAAACGAAGCTCTTCAGTGGGGCAACTATCCCCCACTGAACGCTAATGTGCACGTCCTTGTGTAGCGTCGTAAACAATTCAGACGCAACTAATAACAGCTTGTCATTTATCCATTTTCTCACTTGCAATTTTTTCGTTTATTTTCCTCATTTAATCCATTTATTTCTCCGCCAATAATCAACACTGCACCGGTTATATAAAACCAGATCATCAACACGATAATAACCCCGAGACTGCCATACATAAACGTATAATTTCCAAAATTGTTCACATAAAAGGAGAACCCCATTGAAGCTAGTATCCAACCTATCGTTGAAAAAACAGCTCCGGGAACCACTGTTGCACATTTCATTTTTCGGTTAGGTGTCAGAAAATAAACTGCACTGAAAACAATAAAAAGAATCACGGAACTAAGACTAAAACGAATCGTGTTCCATGTGTCGATAAATTGATCCGTATAGCCAAATTTTGAAGATATATAGATCCCGATATGTTTCCCGAAAACCGGTAATAGAAGAGCAATAATAAATACTGCAATCATAACGATCGTTAGCAGAACAGACAATCCGCGGACAATGAAAAATGGCCGGTCATCATCAATTTCATATGCCAGATTCATCGCCCGAATAATGGCATTCATTCCATTCGAAGCAGCCCAAAGTGTTGCAATAATACCAAATGATAAAATCCCGCCATTATGCTTTTCCAATAATGTATCCAATGTAGAGTCTATAAAAGTTATTGTTTCGCCTGGAGCAAAGTCACTAATAAAATACATAATATCCTCGGTTTTAAGCGGTAAATAGGGTAGTAAGGAAAACATCGTAATTAATAATGGAAATAGCGATAATAGAAAAAAATAAGCCAGTTGTGCCGAATACCCGAGAGAGTCATGCCTTATAATTCTTCTATATAAATCCAACACCCAATTTATACTCTTTTTTATATTAATCATCGTATCACCTGTTCATTTTGGAATATCCAGCAATTTAAGAAAACTTACATCCTTCATTTGAGGTTTTTTTATGAAAAACCATCGGCAAAACCCGGTAATGCTGTTTTCTATCATTGGTTTTCATTATTCGAATTTGCCTTTTCATACTCTTTACTTTCCTGTTCATCCGTAAATGTTTTTACTGTTTGCAGACTAAGTTCTTTTATTTCCGAAGCTTTTTCGGTAAGAAATTGGATATCACGATTAAATTGCTGAATAGAATTTCGAACTTGATCAAATTTTCCTTGGATTTCATCAATCGTTTCTCGCGGGTTTAAAATGACTCCCTTTATTTGTCTCGCCTTTTGTTTTCCTTCACTCAAAGCCTGTTGCCGAACCTCTTTATCGAATAAAGTGATCACACCACCGATTAACGCACCGTATATTATGCCCTTCACAAATTTATTATTCATCATGTCCCCCTCTTTCAGCCAATATAATTTTGGAAACGATAAAAGAGTAATTTTCTATTAATTATACTACAAACCATGCTCAGCCTTTATTTTTTCCAATAATGCCCGACATCCCATTGTTACCAAATGATATACTTGTTCAAAATTTCCTGTGTAGTAAGGATCCGGCACATTATTTTCATCCGCATCCGGAACAAAATCCATTAATTTTGCCACATAAGCCTTTGGATGTTCTTTTCGCAAACGTTGGATCCCTGAAAGATTGTCATCATCCATGGCAATAATATAATCAAACTTGTCCAAATCATCTGCTTCAATTTTCCTGGCAATTAGTCCTTCCCCGGAAATATTATATTTCTTTAAAATTTTTCTTGTACCGTGATGCGGACCTTCCCCAATATGCCAACCACCAAGACCCGCCGAATCAATGAAAAATTTGTCACCAAGCCCCTCTTTATTTACGTAATCACGGAACACCGCTTCGGCCATCGGTGAACGACAAATGTTTCCAAGACAAACAAATAATACCCGTATCAAAATGATCACCTCATTTAAATCATCTATGGAGTCTGTCCAACGAATTCTTAACTTATGTTTATGAGTAGCTAACATGTTTTTGTGGACAGACTGACAAGACCTTACACTTTGCATTATAACAAAAAATCATTTCAACTGAACATAAGCTATGCTATGATTAACAATATCATTATTTTTTATCATTTTACATATAAATGAGCGAATGAAGGCAAAAATCTGTACGGGATCAAATTGATATCCTCACTGAAGTATAGGAACATAAGCTAAATGCGTCATATCCTTGTGGGACCAACATTGTGATCGACGCACCCATTTTGGTGGGAGTCCTTGACTTCCCTACTAAGTATGAGATAAATTTTTGACAAGGGGGATAAGAATGGATTTATCAGTCAAAAGTAAGGAAAATATGGTGTATATGGTTGATAAAATATCGGAAAAATTAAATTTTATCAATACTAGTATAATGAAAGCCAGTCAATTTGACGAGGAAAAATACGAAGAACTTTTCGATATTTATCAACTTGTCATTAAGCGGGACCGTTTTTCACCAAACGAAAGACAAGCTATTGCTGAAGAGCTGGGATCCTTGCGAAAAAAATGAATAATAAGTAAAACAACCCTCATTTGTACGGAGGGTTGTTTTATTATTAAGCGATAAGCTAATCTAAAGGTTCGGAAATTGGGGTTTTTGCGCTATAAATGGTAAACTAAAGGGGATTAAAACAAGCGCATCCGCATTGTGGCCAAGGTTTGTTCACTATAAATGGTGAACTAAAATAATAGGCTGTTTATTAAAAACGATAAGGGTGGGAGTCGGA
This sequence comes from Caldibacillus sp. 210928-DFI.2.18, assembly GCF_020554505.1. Classification (NCBI taxonomy): domain Bacteria; kingdom Bacillati; phylum Bacillota; class Bacilli; order Caryophanales; family Bacillaceae; genus Caldibacillus; species Caldibacillus sp. 210928-DFI.2.18. Next base: position 1,467 of record NZ_JAJCHL010000099.1, on the reverse strand, counting down.
TGGATTTATTTTGGCGAATTGCAGAAGAAAAAATTCAAAAGGCATATCAGGATGGGGAGTTTCGTAATTTAAAAGGGATGGGTAAACCGTTAAATTTGAAAGATGATTCAGGAATTCCCGAGGATTTAAGGATGGCATACCATATATTAGAGAATGCCGGTTTTAGTCCGGAAGAAGCCGAATTGAAGAAGGAAATTATGACCACCCAAGATTTAATGAAAAATTGTTTGAATGATGAAGAGCGGAAACAATTTGAGCAAGATTTATCAAAAAAATTATTACAATACAATTCGTTGTTGGCAAAGAAAAGAATCCGTACCAATTCATCTGTTTTTAAAAATTATCAAAGGAAACTTGAAGACCGGCTTTTAAAATGAAATTAGATAATTTTTTGGTAAACTAGAACAATCAATGTAGAAAGAGTACAATAGAATATTGAAGGCGAATATTTTAGTATTTGAAGGCGGTGTAGAAATGATCGTTTTAAAATCAAAACGTGAAATTGAAAATATGAGGGAGGCAGGTAAAATTCTTGCTTCTTGCCATAAAGAAATTGCAAAAATGATTGAACCGGGCATAACTTCCTGGGATATTGAAGTGTTCGTTGATGAATATTTAAAAAAACATGGCGCAACACCGGAACAAAAAGGTTATCACGGGTATAAGTATGCCACATGTGCAAGTATCAATGATGAAATTTGTCATGGATTTCCAAGAAAAACCCCATTAAAAAACGGCGATATTGTGACAATTGATATGGTTGTTAATTTAAACGGTGCTTTGGCCGATTCCGCTTGGTCATATGGTGTCGGTGAAATTTCCGAATTGAACAAAAAGTTATTAGAAGTTGCAAAAAATGCATTATATTTAGGCATCGAAAAAGCAGTACCGGGCAACCGAATCGGTGATATTGGTCATGCAATTCAAACATATGTGGAAAAAGAAGGGTTTTCCGTTGTCCGTGAATTTATTGGACACGGTATTGGACCATCGATGCATGAAAAACCGGATGTTCCCCATTTTGGTTTACCGGGAAAAGGGCCGAGAATTAAAGAAGGGATGGTATTCACCATCGAGCCAATGGTCAATGTCGGGAAATATTTATCAAAAATGGATGCAAATGGTTGGACAGCCCGGACAATCGATGGAAAAAACTCGGCTCAATATGAACATACCATTGCGATTACCAAAGAAGGTACATTGATTTTAACAGACCAAGATAATCTAGATTGATAATCATTAACTGTGGTGTCAGGGTGTTGGCGGGATCTTTCTCGGCAAGAATTTTTGGGCGGGGTGAATCTATTTTTGCCGATGAGACTTACTCTCGCCGACAATTTTGTGTGAGGAACTTTTTTTGGCGACGAAACCTGTTCTCGTCGTCGTTTTTGCGCGGGAAACTCCTTTTTTCAGCGACGAGACCCTTTCTCGTCGTCGTTTTTGGGCCGGAAACTTCATTTTTTGGCG
>NZ_JAJCHL010000098.1:0-10372 GCF_020554505.1 Caldibacillus sp. 210928-DFI.2.18 | reverse complement strand
CCAAAACCATTTACATCAAGCATTTAAACAAGATTTTGGACTGCGAAAGTTGAGTAAATAAAATTAACCACCCAAGTTTTCAAAGGGATAAAAAGAGTGTGAAACCTCTTGATAGAACGGAGGATGAAATAAATGGTATCAACATTCCATGGTTTAGAAACAGCCAAACGCGGCATGACCACCCAACAATTGGCACTATATACAACCGGACATAATATCGCAAACGCCAATACACCGGGTTATACAAGACAACGAGTCAGCTTTGCGACAGCGGAACCATTTCCCGGTGCCGGACTGAATCGCCCGCAAATTCCCGGACAGCTTGGTACCGGAGTTCAGGCAGGAACAATCGAGCGGATTAGAGAAAGCTTTCTCGATGTGCAATATCGTTCAGAAAATACGAAACTGGGTTATTACAGCTCGCTCAGCAGTGCTCTGGCAAAGATGGAAGATATTATGAACGAACCATCGGATAGCGGATTACAAAATGTTATGAGTAAGTTTTGGAGTTCTTTGCAAAATTTAGCTGATCATCCAGAAAATCTGGGGACACGGCAAGTTGTGGCATCTCAAGGACAAATGGTGGCTGAAACATTCAACTATTATTACAATTCCTTGGATGGCATAAAAAAGGACCTCGGCAGTGAAATGGATGTGACGGTCAAAGATATTAATACAATCGTTTCGCAAATTGACGAGTTAAATAAACAAATCGCCAGTGTCGAACCCCACGGGATGTTACCGAACGACTTATATGACAAACGTGATCAGCTCGTTGATCAACTATCGAGTCTAGTTAATGTGAAAGTAACAGCAGTAAAACCGACCCAGTACGGACAACCACTTCCCACGGCTGTCGGTTTATATCAAATTGAACTTGTCCAAAAAGACGGAACCTCATTTGGCACAGGGGCTCAATTACTTACTGTTGATACGACCACCGGGGCGACCCAGCAAAATGAATTATCAATAACTGCTGAAAATGGTGTAAAAGCACCCCCCTTAAAAGGAAATGTCCAGTCTGTACAAGTTGGAAGTGTTACATTGGACAACTTGAATTTTTCAGGTAAACTAAAGGGATTAATCGAAAGTTATGGATATATTGATGCGAATGGGAAAGTCAAAGGCTATTACCCGGAAATGATGGAAAAACTGAACAAACTTGCCTATGCTTTTGCAAGTGAATTTAATCATATTCATCAACAAGGATATGGATTAGATAAAACCGATCCGGCCGGGGAGTTTTTTGATTTAGGCGGCAGTACGGACTATGATGAAACGATTAATTATGCTCAAATTATAAAAGTACGCGATGATATAATCAAAGACCCGACAAATATTGCGGCTGCAAAGACACCCGGTGATAATTCCGGGGATAATGAAATTGCTTTTGAACTAGCAGATTTGAAATCAAAGGATTTTAGCAATTATTCCGTTTCGTTACCGGATGATATGTCAGGAACGTTTGACTTTTATTATGCTGCAATGATTGGTGAACTCGGTGTCGCAGCCCAAAGTGCCAATACAAATATGGAAAATGTACAAGTACTGGTTGATTCTGTTGAATACAACCGGCAATCTGTCAGCGGTGTTTCATTGGATGAAGAGTTGACAAACATGATTACTTTTCAACATGCCTACAACGCATCAGCACGGATGATTACGGTCATTGATGAAATGCTCGATAAAATCATTAATGGGATGGGTGTTGTTGGCAGATAAAGGTATTTTTAATCGGAAGCCGGAGTGGCAAAAATACGAGAGGCCCTTAAGTTAAATTTAACAAAGGTGGTGAACGATATGCGGGTAACCCAATCCATGTTATCCAATAATATGCTACGAAACTTGAGCAACAATTATAATAAAATGGGAAAACTCCAAGATCAACTTACAACACAAAAAAGGATTACGAGGCCATCGGATGATCCGGTTGTTGCCATGCTTGGCCTTGGCTATCGTGACAGTTTAAATAAAGTACAACAATACAGTCGAAACATCAGTGAAGCAACTAACTGGCTTGATTCCACCGATGATGCAATTTCTCAAGGAGTGAAAGTTCTTCAAAGAATACGTGAACTGACTGTGCAAGCATCGAATGGAACATATGAAGAAGGACAGCGAGGAGCGATTGCCGTTGAGGTGGACCAGTTGAAGAAACAATTAGAGACCATAGCGCAAACACAAGTCGGTGGAAAATATATTTTTAACGGAGAGAATACAAACAAAGCACCAGCAGCTGGTAACTTTTCTGATGGTGATATTGAGTTGGAAATCTTTGACGGGATAAAACTTAATGTAAATACAAAGGGAAGCGAATTATTTAAATCAGTTTTCAACACATTAGATTCTCTTAAAAGTAAATTAGAAGATAAAACGGCAAGTGATACTGATATTAGCGGATTTCTTGATACCCTTGATAGCGAAATCGACCATTTCTTAAAAATTCAAGCCGATGTCGGTGCAAAACAGAACCGGGTTGATATGATGAAAGACCGGCTTTCTTCTCAAGAAACGATTGCAACTGAAATCATGTCGAAAAATGAAGACGTTGAGATTGAAAAAGTTATTACAGAGTTGATTACCCAAGAATCAGTTCAACGGGCCGCACTTAGTGTCGGTGCCAGAATTATCCAACCGTCCCTGGTTGACTTTTTAAGATAATGGCTGTATTAAATTTGATATAACACGTATGGGAGTATGGAAAGGCTATCTGACTGGGGATAGCTTTTCTTTTTAAGGAGGTGTGTCGGGGAATGAACTTTCCACAAATCCGACTTGAATCAACTTCAGCACGAATCGGTTTACATATAGAAAAGCCAATCCAAAAAATTGAACAACCGAAAGCTATTCAATCAATCGAACAGCCGAAAGCAGTCGTGAATATCGAAACCGTTCCCGGACGGCTTATCATTGACCAAACAGAGGCCCGGGCTGATCTTGGTTTTAAGACCATCCCCCGATTAGTTGCGGAAAATACTGAAGACGCAAAACGGATTGCTATGGAGGGAACTGCCCGAAGAGTTCGGCAAGGCGATGACCTGATGAGAATTGAAAATAAGACAAACCCGTTCCCGTCTCATGCCATCGAAAACGCTTATAAACCGGAAGCCCGGTTAACGATCGGTTGGATTCCTTCACCCGGAAGCGTAAAGATTAACTACGAGCCGGCAAAAGTAAATATTGAAGCAACACCACAGAAACCGATTATTCACACACAATTTCAAAAACCGCTTCATGACTACACACCGGGAAAGGTACATGTATATTTAGAACAAAAAAACTCATTAAAAATTGATTTTGTAAATCTATTTAGTGAAACGGTATAATTGGATAAGAGGATGGGGATTTCCGGTAACTGTAAGTTAAAATTGCTCTGTATGTGCACCTTTTGGGGTTTTTGGTAAGTGTGTACCTTATCCATATAAAATAGTAGGTGAATATATGAACATCCAAACAAAATATCATGGTGAAATAACGATAGAGGAAACCGATATTATTCAATTTGAAAACGGTATTCCCGGTTTTTTGAATGAACAGGAATTTATTATTTTACCATTAACAGAAGATGGAATTTACTTTGTCATGCAATCCGTTCGGACGCCGCAGCTTGCTTTTGTCATTACCAATCCGTTTATCTTTTATAAAGATTATGATTTTACTGTGGAAGATATGATCGTTAAACAATTGGATATAGAGTCTGCAACAGATGTCAAAGTATTTAATATTTTAACCCTTCAAGAGCCGTTTGAAGAATCAACCGTTAACCTTCAAGCACCAATTATCATCAATACAAAAAATAACCAAGCAAAACAGGTGATTTTAAACAACGAATCTTACAAAACAAAACACCCGTTGTTTATCGAATCCCCTGACTCGATAAAGGGGTGATTCGATGTTAATTTTGGCAAGGAAAAAAGGAGAAGCGATTCAAATCGGGAATGAAATTGAGATCAAAGTTATTTCCATCCAAGGGGATCAAGTCAAGATTGGCATTGAGGCACCCAAAACGGTAGAAGTTTATCGAAAAGAAATTTATGAGCAAATTCAAGAGGAAAACAAGCAAGCCGCAACGACTACGACGAATATCCTGGAACTAATCAAAAAGTCCCAAAAATAATAGAAAAAATTTTACGAAAGGCTAAACACCTTTCGTTTTTTGTCGATATAAGAAATGTAAGGGCGAACGAGGGCGGCCGACCTTGAACGCTCTGAAAAATCACGGCTCACAAGGACGTGAGCAATAAAATTCAAGGAGGAATTTTTTATGCGTATTAATCACAACATCGCAGCTCTGAACACATATCGTCAATTGAATGCTGCAAATACTGCACAATCGAAATCAATGGAAAAATTATCTTCTGGTCTTCGTATTAATAAAGCAGGAGATGATGCTGCAGGCCTAGCAATTTCTGAAAAAATGCGGGGTCAAATTCGTGGTTTGGACATGGCTTCTAAAAACGCTCAAGATGGTATTTCTTTAATCCAAACAGCAGAAGGTGGACTAAATGAAGTACATTCCATTCTGCAACGTATGAGAGAATTAGCTGTTCAATCTTCAAACGATACTAACGTTGAAGCTGATAGAACTGCATTAAATGATGAGTTTACACAATTAACTCAAGAACTAGAGAGAATTAAAGAAAAATCAACGTTCAATACTCAAGATCTGTTCAAAGGTTCATCAAGTGCTGTTAACTCTTCCGGTAGTTTAGTATTGCAAGTTGGAGCAAATGAAGGCGATGTTATCAATCTTGACCTTACAACTTCTGGGGTGAATTTAACAGATATTGTTTCTACTGCACAAAGCGCATCAATCGGTTCCCAAGCAAGTGCAGCAGCTGCAATCACTAGCATTAATGAACTAATTGAAACGGTATCTTCTGGACGTTCTTATCTAGGAGCTATGCAAAACCGTTTAGAGCATACAATTACAAATCTTGACAATGCGTCTGAAAACTTAACTGCAGCAGAATCTCGTATTAGAGACGTCGATATGGCGAAGGAAATGATGGAGCAAACGAAGAATTCTATTCTTGCTCAAGCTTCTCAAGCAATGCTCGCTCAAGCCAATCAACAGCCTCAAAGTGTTTTACAGTTACTACGATAATAATTGAACCTATCTCCATTTTGGGGATAGGTTATCTAAAAAAAGGTCGTATATTCCATTTTATACGATCTTTTTTTAGATAAAAATTTTTACTTAGGAGTGCCAGCTGATGAAACCTTTTTTGTCAATTTGTATGATAGTGAAAAATGAAGAAAATCTACTAAGAAGATGCCTTGATTCAATAAAAGGAATAGCAGATGAAATAATTATTGCCGACACTGGTTCAGTTGATAAAACGAAGGATATTGCCCTTGAATATACAGATATGGTTTTCGATTATACATGGGAAGATGATTTTTCAAAAGCACGTAATTTTGCTGCATCAAAAGCTTCTGGGGAGTGGATCTTTGTCATTGATGCAGATGAATTTGTAGATCGTGATAGTTTTATCAAATTTAAAGAGGATTTAAAAAATAACCCACCGGATTATAATATTTTAGCCGTTCAAATAGTGAACTTTGTTGGCATAAATGGTAAAGATACTTCGTTAAATTACCATGAAAGACTTTACAAAAATGATGGACTCATAAGCTATTATAGAAGTATTCATGAATTACTGAAGCACAAGGAGTCCAAAGAAAGAAGAGGCTTTTCTGACTTTCAAATATATCATTCTGGTTATATGAAAAATATTATCAATGAAAAGGAAAAGTCAAACAGAAATCTAACCCTGTTAAAAAAGAAGAAAGAAAAGGAACCTATTGATTACTATTTTCTTGGGAATGAATATGATCAATTAGGGGATTTGGATAAGGCAATAAAATATTATCAAAAGGGGTTTCAATTAAAGGATGATCTTAACAAGGACTGGGTAAAAAAATTATTACTACGCTTGGTGAATACTCTACATAAGGCGAATAGAAATAAGGAAGCATTAGAAATTATCGATTCTTGTGAACAAATCTATCCTTATCTTGTGGATTTTAAGTTTTACCGAGGGAAAATCCATTTTGATGAAGAAGATTATGAAAACGCAAAAGAAGTATTTGAAGAAATTTTAAGGAAGAAAAATGAATTAAAAGCTGATTCAAGTAACGACTTTTTAGAGTATTTACCTTATAAATTACTCGGAGAAATTTATGAGAGTGAAAATGAATTGCACTTAGCGGTCCATAATTATTCTCGTGCTTTATCAATTAATGATGCAGATGACTATGTTTGGTCGAAACTAATAAATCTATTAGCAAAACATTCCCCACTTGATGAACTTACAGAGTTTCTTAATAATAATTTATTAACGAAAAATAATATCACACCACAAAGAGTGATAAAGATTTTACTTGATGTTCCTGATTTAAATGCCCAAAAATTAACAAGATCACTTTTAGATGAATCGGAGTTATCAATAGATGAGAAAGAAGCCTTGTTCATAAAAAATTTATGCTTAGATGGTAATACAAATGAAGTTGTAAAAATAATAGCTGAAAAATCACCATCTCAAATATACTCCTTACTTACAAAAGGTATTTTCACTATTATTGATTTTATTATTCTCACAATTGAATTACAAAGTCAGGAATATCAAAAAATGCTTTACGATATAAAATTTGACAAGAGCATTAATAATTTATTTCATGTATTATTTAATAAAAAGCACAAAAAACTTGATGAATTTGAAGAAGAATTGTTTGTATCCATATTAAAACAAGCAAATGTCTTAGGCTGGGAAACGGTTATAAATCATTTAAACAGTAAAATGAAATATTTAAGTTTAAATGCCAAAACGAAACTTAAAAAAATAGAAAAGCAAATAGCTAAAAATGCTGCCCCACGTTACGTTCAATATGAAAAAAGTCAAAAAAATATTGATAGTAATCGAAAGAAGGAAATTGAGGAATTAAAAAAGGATATTGAGAATTTACTTTCAAATCAACTTTATGAGGAAGCTTTAACCATTGTTGATGAATTCTTAAAATCAGCTCCTTCTCATGTTGAATTGTATACTATAAAGGCAGTAATTTTGATTAATATGCAACAACTTGATAGGGCAAAAGTAGTTTTAGAAAAGGGACTTGAAATCGATCCTAACCATGTGGATTGTCTTTATAATTTAGCATATATTCATGAACAGGCTGGCTATATGGTATTAGCAATTAACTTGTATAAAAAAATACTATATTTAACTCATGAAAAAGAGCTTATTAATGAAATTAAAGGGAAAGTTCATCAGGCACAAACGATATTACGACAAAAAGAAATGAAAAAAAGGCTTGAAAACAGTAAATTTGCAAAAAAACAAGATTTGGTATTGAAAGATGAACAACAATTTAACAAAAGGTTGCACATTGTATATATGTTGACTCATGTAGGGATTTGCGGTGGTGTAAAGATTATACTTGAACATGCAAATAGACTTACAAAATTGGGAGTCAAAGTTTCATTAGTCTGCCACTTTCCTAAGCCAACGTGGTATCCTGTTGAAGCTAATTATATCGAAGTACCCTTTGATGTTGAACTAACTACGGGTATTCCGGAGTGTGATGTAATAGTTGCAACCTATTGGGACCATATTCAATCCTGTATAGATACAAAGATTGCACCAGTTGTTTACTTTGAACAAGGTGATTTTCATTTGTTTGATTATGAAAATATGGATGAAAACTTAAAGAAATTTATTTATCAACAATATCAACTTCCAAAGTTTATCCTTACTGTATCTAATCAGGCTGCAAAGATAATAAAAGCTGTTTATAATCGAGAGTCGAAGGTAATTTATAATGCGGTTGACACAGATATATTTAATCATGTGGACAAAAAATCTAGTTCTGAGAACACACCTTATATGTTAATGATGGGTGATGCACAGATAAAATTCAAAGGAATAGATCACATAATTGAAGCCTATAAAAAAGTAAAAAACGAAATACGAGATATAAGGTTGTTTTGGATAACACCAACTACTCCACCAAATAATTATGTGAGTGAAGTTGATGAATTTTTTGTAAATCCTTCGCAACGTAAAATAGCAGAACTATACAGTGGAGCATCGTTATTTGTGTCTGCATCATATTACGAATCTTTTTCACTTCCAGTATTGGAAGCGATGGCGTGTGGTTGTCCAGTAGTTACTACTGAAAATACCGGGGTGTTGGAATATGCCAAAGATAATGAAAATGTTTTGATGACAAAAATAGGTGATTCAAACGAAATTTATAAAAAAATAGTAAAGGTTTTAAGAAGTAACGGATTAAAGAAAAAGTTAATAACTAATGGTCTATCCATAGCTAGTAAATTTAATTGGGACAATATTTTATTTGAATTACAAAATCTATATAAAGAAGTAGCGTCATATAAAGTTAAAAAATGATCAGAATGATCACACTGTAATGGGAACAAACTCAAAATTAAGTGTTATATTAACAGTTTATAATTCAGAAAAATTCTTACGTAAGACAATAGAAAGTATCTTAAATCAAACATATAAAAATTTTGAACTAATTATTGTAAATGATGGTTCAACAGATAGTAGCGAAAATATAATAAAATCCTTCGAGGATGCAAGAATAAAATATATTTTTCAAGAAAATACGGGAGTGGCTGATGCAAGAAATAAAGGGCTAGATTTTGCAAAAGGTGATTTTATTACATTCCATGATTCTGATGATTTATCCGTTCCAAATCGATTTGAACTAATATTAAAGCAGTTTGATAATTATAATATCGGTGCTGTCCATTCTGATATGCTACTAATAAATGAAATGGATAATCCAATTGGTTATTGGCAATCAAAAAATATTGAGAAAGACAAATTATTAAGATACTTTATTAAAATCGGTACTCCCTTTAATAATCCAACTATAATTTATAAAAAGGAGACTGTTGGAAGTAACAGATTTGATACTAAATTAAAAATTGGAGAAGATACAAAATTTGTTTTAAATGTATTAAGAAACAGTAATACTCTACATGTGGCTGAGCCGTTACTTCTATATCGAAGACATGCTAATAATTCAACAAATAACAATAATTATGACACCTTATTTGCTCATGTAAACTCCATTTTGAAAGGAATTTCACTTAAGAAATTATTACCTGAACTAGAATGGGAAAAATATAGTCAAAATTTTAATATGGCTAGGGCTAAAACTATTGTCTCTTATTATTTATATAGAAGGGGCATGCATAGAGAAGCACAAACTTGGATAAATGAGGCACTATATCTATCAACGGGAGTAAAAAACACAGGTTTAGAAGATTTTATATTTGGAATTGGAAATATAATTAATAAGAATTATAAACAAGTGATAACATTCTTATCTCGTATTGTACCTAGAGATCATATAGTAGAAAATTTTTTAGGTGAGATATATGGGTTTAATAATGACACTGAAAATGCTATGAAACACTTTTTGAATGCTATAAAGTATTGTCCAAATTACCCTGATGCAATTGACAATTTAAAATCATTAGGTGGAATAAATAACCATAATTTCATTGATACTACATTTAAAAAATATATTAATTATTACTGATGTATAGAAAGAAAATAATTAGAAGAATAGGAAATCGAAATCATATAGCGATATGAAAAGTGTTATAACCATTAAGCCGGAACCGATTGAACATGAGGATTAGATTTTGAAAGAGTTTTAACGTAGCAATCTTGTTCGGGTGTACAAAACATTAGCTCGATAACTTGTGTTGCATTTCACTGCTGCCCCTTCATTGACATTTCGGATAATCGTTTTGATAGATTTTGCAGGAAATATAAGGAATTTTGTCGAAAATATATATTTATTAGGTTTTCAACTTCTGTTTGATTTCATATTAAATATAAAAATAACTGAACGGAAATCCTTATTTTATAGAACCGTGTGGAAAAAAATAGGGAAATCCTTCATATTCACTTTTAGGAGGAGAAAAATATGTACAAGATTCGTGGTGTCATAAGTTCATTTATACAGGATGGCAAAGATTATAAAATACTTGTAAAGGGTACAGAAGGATTTTTGGTTCGTTTAAAGAAAATTGGAAAAGATGAGGAATATAATTTGTGGGTAGATGTGAATCAGAATCAACCACAATCAGTTCTAAAGAAAACAGATGATACGATTCAACTTCCATCTACGTTCAAGGATTTAGCACTACATTGTTACCAAAATAAACAGGCAATAATTCTTACCGTGTCAGATACGTTGCAAGAAATTGCACAATTGGAGCTAAATTAACATGAAATATAAAGAGCAATTTTATAAGGATGGGCGTAAAAACCCTACGCCTTTAGGCTAGGGGATGTAAGCCCTAACGACCTTGCTCTTGAATATA
>NZ_JAJCHL010000097.1:0-11145 GCF_020554505.1 Caldibacillus sp. 210928-DFI.2.18 | reverse complement strand
ATGGGTGAGGAAATCCTTAGCTGTTGTCACATTGCCCATTGATTCCCTAAAAAATCGATCATGTGGGTTTTGTATCTTCACGATCAGATTTCCCCCTTTCCTTTACCAGTTCCATACTATATATTATACAATTTCGTCTTGTTTTCCGCTATCATTTGTGCCGTCATGAAAAAGCATCAAGTCATGAGTACCGGATAAAAATTCCTTAATGAACTTGAAATTGGAAATGTTTTGTCATCACTAAGGAAACAATAAAAAGAAGTTCAAAAACATTCATTATCGGAAAGTTTTTTATCCAATTGGCCAGTAGTCCACCAAGAAGCATGACAACAGTGCCAATGAATAGCCACGGAAATCTTAATTTTTTCATTAGTAAAACGCCAACTGCACCAAGGACCAGGGTAACGACCATGACCATGAGTGGGAATCCGGGTTGAGTCACATTTTCATAGGTTAAAACACCGTCCTCCCATTTGGGCTCAAGTTTCATTCCCATAATCGAAGTCAACAGTTCATATACAATGAATCCGATCGTTAACACATAGGCTAGTAATTTCCAAAGAGTTTGCCGCATTGAAAGCAGACTGGTCTTGTGAAAAACATTCCAAGCAAAAAGAATAAGCGTAGGCGTGAACAGGGCATGGAACCAATACCGAATTTTGCTCAAAGCTTCCAGTGTATTGCCTTCTCCGATAAAACGGCCAAATGCAATGATGAGGTTATCATAAACCAGCCCGAAAATGACGAGAATAAGGAAATTGGCGTGATTCCTTATCCCGTATTTTTTTACTTGTAAGAGCTCCCATATGAATAGGCAAAGATAAGCAAATCCAAGGAAAAGGAAAAGAAAAGTCTCCATTCGTCCACACTCCCTTTTACCTAGTTTCACCTAAATCGATTGGGTAAAAACATAAGAAATTGATGTTTTAAAACTGTAATCGGTAAGGATTATGGACGAAAATTATTTGTTTAACGGGCAGTACGATTTCCTCTCAATATTTTAACGGAAATCAACTGCGCGTATCTGTTCAATTGGTTCAACTACCACCCGTAGGAACACCCCGCGGATTGAAGTTTCATTGAACATATGTGAACGATAAAAAAATCGGCCAACGGATTATTGTGTACGATGAAAAATCGACCCATACCATTTTGTTTGACTGTCGTGTACCTATGAAAAAATTGACCAATTGCGCACTTGCACGATTGGTCAATAAGCTTTTGCGGGCTTCTGGCTTCTGGTCACCTGATAAAGGCTGTTAATTATTCGCTTGAAGTCGCGCGGATGGATCCCTCTATATACAGTTCATAAATAGAAGCGACCCATCTGCATTGTGTGTTTGTCCGAATATTTTTCAAAAGACCTTGAATAATCGCTTCGTTTAAATGTGGATCTTCTAAGTCTTCTTTTAACAATAATAAAGAATCACGGACAATCGGATCATCGCTCGTTTCCTGTATTACTTCCTCCAGCTTATTTAGCACTTCTTCTTTTGAAATATCAAAGTGAAAATTAATTTTTCCTAAATATTCAGGAGTGAAAACCAAAACAGTCGAATGGTCGGCAATGATGGTGATCTTTTCAACTATCGAATGACACAATCGATCTAAATCAACCGGAAATTCGTCAATTAAAAATAACTCTGTATAACCTTTTAATAATCCGTTAACTGCATAGAGCAGTTCAAAATGCATATCCGGATTCTTTTTTGGAAATTGTCTTTGAATAATGGAAAGTAAAATATGATTGAGCGTTGACATGTACATCTGCAGTCTGTTAAACAAATCATTATTATAGGAAAAAACTTGTTCCTTTAAAAAAAGCTTTGCAAACTTTGCATGTTTTTTAAATTCGCTTAGTGAAACATAGATATAATTATAGAGCAATTGGTCTGTATGTTTTTCATTAATGACCGATTGTTCAATATCGGAAATGATATTACTCAAAAAATAATCAATTAGACCAATTATTAATTCATCTTTTGATTTAAAATAAAGGTAAAAAGCACCTTTTGATATGCCGCAACGTTCGGTTATTTGTTGAACAGATGTTGACTCGAAACCGTTTTCGGCAAATAATTCAACTGCTTTTTCTATAATTAACTGTTTTTTAGACATATAAAAGACTCCTTATTTGACAAATGACCGATTAGTCATTATTATAAATAAATGTATAAAAAATGTCAATTTAAGGTTGGTGGAATTGTGAAAGGCTTAGTAAATTTTGTTCTGAAAAATAAACTGGCGGTGTGGTTACTAACCATTATTATAATCGCTTCAGGTATTTATTCGGGTACACGAATGAAAATGGAGTCAATTCCTGATATATCTATCCCGTATTTAATTGTTATGGGTGTTTATCCGGGTGCCACTCCTGAACAAGTGATGAATGAAGTATCTATGCCAATCGAAAAAGCGGTAGAAGGATTGGAAGATGTTAAAGCCGTCTATTCAAATTCATCATCCAATGTCTCGCAGATTCAGATCGAGTACGATTATGGTGTAGATATGGATGAAAAGAAACGTCAGCTGGAATCAGCCATCGATAATGTTACCTTACCGGAAGAAGTCGAGCAGCCTACGATTATGGCGATCAATATGAATATGATGCCGGTTCTTGCTCTTTCGGTTAGCAGTACAGAAGAAGATATTGTCGAACTAACATCAACAGTTGAGGATATTCTTTTACCTAAGATTGAAAAAATTGACGGCGTTGCTTCCGCTGAAATTACCGGGCAGCATATTGAAGAAGTAGAGTTAAATTTTGATGAAGAAAAAATGGCTGAGCTGGGACTCTCGGAAGATACTGTAAAAGATATGGTAAAAGCGAGTGACATGGCGCTATCTTTAGGCCTTTATGAGTTTAAAGAGGGAGAAGAAGCTGTTGCCATTGACGGTGATATAAAAACGGTTGACCAATTGAAGGAAATGCTCATCCCTGTCACACCGACTGCTGAAAACCCGGTTCCATTTGTAAAGCTTGGTGATATCGCAAAAATTGAAACAGTCGGTAAAGTTCAATCGATTTCCCGGACAAATGGGAAAGACGCGATTGCCATTCAAATTGTCAAAGGTCAAGAAGCCAATACTGTCACTGTAGTTAATGCTGTAAAAGATTTAATTAAGGATGAAGAAGCGAAAATTGACGGTTTAAAAGTGGATGTAACACTTGACCAAGGAGAACCGGTCGAACAATCCGTATACACAATGATTGAAAAAGCCTTATTTGGCGGATTAATTGCCGTTCTCATCATCCTGCTGTTTTTACGCGATGTGAAATCAACTATTATTTCAATCATATCCATCCCGGTTTCAATTTTGATGGCTTTATTGCTGTTACACTGGCTGGATATTACTTTAAATATTATGACACTAGGTGCAATAACGGTTGCGATTGGACGGGTAATCGATGACTCAATTGTCGTTGTGGAAAACATTTACCGACGTCTGCATTTAAAAGATGAAAAACTACGCGGCCGTGCCTTAATTCGAGAAGCAACAATTGAAATGTTTAGGCCAATTTTGTCCTCTACATTAGTTACAGTCGCTGTTTTTGCACCGCTCATATTTGTTGGCGGAATGGTTGGCGAATTGTTCATGCCATTTGCTTTAACAATAACTTTTGCTCTAGGTGCATCATTGCTTGTTGCGATTACCATCGTGCCAACTCTGTCACACACTTTATTCCGTAAAAAACTGTATGGTGAAAAAACAGAGAAAAGCCATAAAGGACTTGGAACCCTTGCAAAATGGTATAAAGGCGTTTTAGAAAAAGTTTTAAATCATAAAGTGATTACATCGGTGATCGCTATGGTTTTATTAGCCGGGTCACTGGCACTCACACCTCTCATTGGATTCAGTTTCTTGGGCTCTTCTGAAGAGAAGATGATGTTTATAACGTATACGCCTAAAGCGGGTGAGTTAAAAGAAGAAACCGAAGCCAATGTCGCAGAAGTTGAAAAGAAATTATTAAAGCGCGATGATATCGAATCTTTACAGTTGTCCATTAATGACTCTAAAAATGTCGATGCCGCTTCCATGATGATGGGTGGCAGAAATGGGGCATTAATGTACATAATCTTTGATGAAGATATGGAAAATTTCCCTGAAGTAAGAAAAGAAATTGAAGATTATGTAACAAACTTAAATCAGTCAGGTGAATGGACATCACAAAACTTTAGTACAGGTGGTATAAACTCCAATGAGTTAAGCTATACGATTTATAGTGAAGATTTGGATGATTTAATGACAGCCGTCAAACAAGTTGAAGGAGAATTATCTGATATAAAAGACTTGGAGGATGTCACATCAGATATTGAAGATCCATATGTGGAAAATGTCTTTAAAGTATCCCAAGATCATGTGCTTCAGTACGGCTTAACCACAGCCCAGATTGCCATGGCATTATCTAACGCCGGAAATAAGGAAGTATTAACAACGGTTGAAAATGATGGTGATGAAATTGAGGTTGTGATACAAAGAGATGCAAAAGTAACTCCGGATACGGTAGAAGATTTATTAAAAACGCCAATAAATACACCGCTTGGTACGAAGATTCCTTTGTCCGAACTCGTGGATGTAGAAGAAGGAACGACATTAAATACGTTAACCCGTTCAGAAGGTGAATACTACGCAACCGTTTCAGGGACAGTTATCGGTAAGGATATTTCAAAAGTAAATGCTGAAGCTGATAAAAAAATTGAAAATCTTGACTTACCAAAAGGTGTTACAACAGGAGTATCCGGTGTTGCGGCAGATATGGCTGAAACCTTTACACAATTAGGTGTCGCCATGCTTGCAGCTATTGCCATCGTCTACTTCATCTTAGTGGTAACGTTTGGTGAAGGCATGGCACCGTTCGCCATTCTCTTCTCACTGCCTTTTACCGTTATTGGTTCATTCATCGGGTTGTACATTACCGGACATACCATTTCGGTACAGGTAATGATGGGATTGTTAATGTTAATCGGAATCGTTGTTACAAACGCCATTGTTCTTGTGGACCGAATTATTCACAAGGAACGGGAAGGCTTAGCAATGCGTGAAGCCATCCTAGAAGCCGGTGCAACCCGTCTGCGCCCGATTTTAATGACGGCGATTGCGACAATTGGTGCTATGCTACCGATGGCACTTGGAATTGGAGGCGATGGGGGCCTCATGTCAAGAGACTTGGCCATTACCGTAATTGGTGGTCTGTTTAGTTCAACGTTATTGACGTTGGTCATCGTACCAATCGTTTATGAAGTACTTTCAAAACTATTGAAGAAAAATCGGAAAGAAATCGTAGAAGATTAATTAAAAAGGAGCCTGTCCCCCGGTATTTGAGAATGTAATACGGTGGGGCCAGGCTCCTCTTTTATCGATTGAGAAACGGTGCGAAACTGAAAATGAGTGATGAGAAAAAAGTCAGTGCCATGGCTAACGTAATACGTCATACGGCGCAAAATGAGAAAAATGTCAGGCTCCGCTTTTGATTATTGCCCAAACGATAATGAAATATTTTCCAATTTTTCCTATTTTTTCGTCTCCACCTTCTGTTATAATGATATTAAGCAACAATTAATGAATCTATAACTTGTCACGGCTTTATTTTAAGGTTGGGAAAATTCCCCTTTAACGGCAAATCTTGTACTTTCACCGGATGATTCATTCGAAGAGGAACACAAGTGGGGAAGGGATTCCCGCAGCACACATCTGATTTTGATACGAATAATCAGTGAGGATACCGTTTTCCACTGGGTTCCCTTTATTATGTGAGAACTTGGTCCGAACGGGTGGTGGAAAACGACACTGATAAAATAGAAGTTTCCCTTTATTATGTTAAACACCTTAAAATAAAGGTGTGACAAGCTTTTATTTTGCTTAAAGGAGGAAGGACATGGCTTTAGAAATCGAGCATGTTTCAAAGCGATTTGGAAAGTATACAGCTGTTGATGATTTGTCGCTTTCGATTCCTGAAAAGACGATTTTTGGTTTTTTAGGCGCGAATGGAGCGGGAAAGACAACAACTTTTCGAATCATACTAGGCTTAATGGATGCCAGTTCCGGAAATGTTTCATGGAATGGAAAGCCGGTTGATTATTCAACAAGTGACAATATTGGCTATCTTCCGGAAGAACGTGGTCTTTATCCGAAACAAAAGGTTAAAGAGCAATTGATTTTTTTAGCTAGATTAAAAGGAATGAGTAAGCAAGAGGCTGAAAAGGAGTTGGGGAGATGGTTGGAACGGTTCAAAGTTCCTGACTATGCCGATAAAAAAGTGGAGGAACTGTCGAAGGGGAACCAACAAAAAATTCAGTTTATCGCTTCCGTTCTACATAAGCCATCTTTACTTATTTTGGATGAGCCATTTAGCGGGCTCGATCCGATCAATGTCGAGCTATTAAAGCAAGCTGTTTTAGATTTAAAGGAAAGCGGTACAACAATTGTTTTTTCCAGCCACCGAATGGAGCATGTCGAACAATTATGTGAGAATTTATGTATCTTGAATAAAGGAAAAACTGTACTTCAAGGCTCTTTAAAGGAAATTAAACAGTCCTTTGGCAAGAAAAATTTAATCATTCATGCGGACTTTGATGTAAGTTTTTTGAAAGAATACCCGGGTGTTCGTAAGTCGTCTGTCACTCCAGAAGGTATTCAACTGCAAATTGAAGGTGAAGAGGTTGCCGGCAGCATTTTACAGGAGATTGTAGGAAGAGGGTTTATTCGGAAATTTGCCCTGGAGGAACCTTCTTTGAATGATATTTTCATTGAGAAAGTAGGTGCTTCCTATGAATAAGTTTTGGATCATTTTCTTTCATACTTTTTTAACTAAATTAAAAACCAAGTCTTTTATCGTGACAACGGTTATTACTCTTCTGATTATTGTTCTGCTGGCGAATATTACTAATATTATTGATTTCTTTAATAAAGGAGAAGAAGGGGAAAAAATCGCGGTTATTGATGAAACCGGGGTACTGTTTGACCCATTTCAAAATCAGTTAGAAGCAATCGATAAAGATATTCAATTGAAAAAATTTACCGGGGATGGAACAAAGGCTGATAAACAGGTTCAAAATGGCGACTTTGATGGTGTACTCGTTCTTTCCTATAATCAAGAGAATTTGCCGGCAGCGGTTTATCGATCATTAACGATTTCTAATACCTCATTGTTATCATCGCTGGAAAATGGACTGCAGCAGATGAAGACCCAAATGGCTGCAACCCAAATGAACTTATCTCAAGAACAGCTTACGAAATTGTACGAGCCTGTCTCCCTGAAAAAAGTTGCATTGGAAAAAGATGCAAAGACCGAAGAAGAGCTAAGCCAGGCGAGAGGATTAGTGTATGTACTTTTATTTGTTATTTATTTTGCCGTTATTATGTATGCGAATATGATTGCGATGGAAGTGGCTACCGAAAAATCATCACGGGTCATGGAAATCTTAATCTCCAGTGTGCCGCCGATCAAGCAGATGTTTGCGAAAATTTTAGGTGTCGGCTTGCTTGGGTTATTGCAACTTGCTCTCATGTTAGGAGTCGCCTATTTTTCATTAAAACAAAATATGGATTCAATGGAGGGCGGTTTTTTTGATGTATATGGGTTCGGTGATGTTCCGGTTGCAACCCTTGTGTATGCTTTTGTTTTCTTCCTGCTGGGTTATTTCTTGTATGCAACATTAGCGGCGTTTTTAGGGTCGTTAGTTAGTCGGATTGAAGATGTGAATCAGTTAATCACACCGATGACGTATTTGCTGATTATCGGTTTTATGATTGCCATGTTCGGTCTAGTGAAGCCGGATGCGACGTTTATTACAGTAACTTCTTATATTCCGTTCTTTACGCCCATGCTGATGTTTATGAGGGTGGGAATGCTGAATTTACCGATTTGGGAGCCGATCCTTGGAATTGTTATTTTGCTGGTCACCATTATTTTATTCGCTATTTTCGGGGCAAAAGTTTATAAAGGCGGCGTCCTCTTGTACGGGAAATCCAGTTCATTTAAAGATATTAAAAAAGCCATGCAGTTAACGAAAAATGAATGAGAAAAGGGAATAACTGTAAATGAACTTGTGCAACGTTCGGAAGCGAGTCGATCGATGAGACAACTGCCATTGGGTTGTCTTATAGAGTTTGTTCAATGGGGCACATTACTTCAAATGATTGAATAATGTTCCATTGCATTCAGAAGTGAGCCGATTTTTATGAGAAAACCGCCATCGAATTGTCTTTTAGAGCAGTTCAATGGGGTATATCACTTCAAATAATTAAAAAAAGCCCCATCGCGTTCAGATAAGAGTCCACCTATGAGGCAAAACTGCCGAAGTTTGAGAGGTCACTGAAAAACTATTTGATTACATTCACTAACACAATATATAGTATGATAAAACCCGAAAATACATCAAAATACGGTGCTTAGCAAGATTATTTCGCACCTTTTTCAGTGGCCTCGAAGTTTGAAACGGTTGTGTCTCATAGTTAAAAAATAAGAGTGAAGCCGGCTTAAAAATGAATGCTGCGTGAAATTGACTTCAAGAAGGTTTACCTAATTTAATAAGAATGACTCCGATTAAGCCGCCAACTAGGTAACCGCCAAGCCCTAAATATATAGGTTCGGGAAAGTATTTGGAACCAAAAATTACCCCCACCGTCGCAAACATTCCGGATAAAATGAAAGGCAATTTGTGTGAAGCAGGAGGCGCACATTTTCGTTGAATTTCATAACTAACTTCATATGCATCCCAATGTGATATGTCAAAAATAGCTGGATAAAATAAAATCCATTGGTAGTTTAATATCGTTTGCGACTTTTCAATATCACCTAAAAATGCGTACAACAGGGCTTCATTTAAATGCCCATAAAAATTAATAGTCGTATTGGGGATTCCGAATAAAAGCCCCTTTAATAATTGACCGTTATATATTTGCCCGAATCCTGTCATTAACCAACCACAAAGAATAGCGATAAAAGGTCTGTAATTTATGATTTCATAAATTTTTTTAAAAAAATCTCCGTTTAACATTTTTTAGCATTCACCCTTAAGTTTCATCATTCCCTATAATGAACTGACTTATGTGACACCAACAACTAAGCCTTATTAGATAGGTTATTCGGTTTTGTTTAGCTATTTCCTTTGTCCTTCTATTTTTGATATAGTTTTACTTGATAACAGGCAGATGGATGAAAAACAGAGGAGTAAAGGTGGATAAAATGAGTCAAACAATACCAGTAAAGAAAAATGATTACATAGATGTAGAATTTGTTGATTTAACCCATGAAGGACAAGGGGTAGCAAAAATTGACGGCTTCCCGGTATTTGTTCCGGGTGGGCTGCCGGGTGAATATGCACAAATTAAAATTTTAAATGTGAAAAAGAACTACGGTTATGGGAAATTGATCGAAATTAGGGAAAAAAGTCCGTACCGCGTAGAGATTCCAAAAGAGGACATGCACAAATACGGCGGTTGTCAACTTCATCATATGTCCTATGAAGGTCAGCTTCAATTTAAACAAAACTTGGTGGAACAGACACTAACGAGAATCGGAAAGTTGCAAGATGTGAATATTCATCCGATTATTGGTATGGAGCAACCTTTTCATTATCGGAATAAGGCGCAAGTTCCGGTTGGTGAGAGGAATGGACGGTTGATTACCGGATTTTATAAACCACGTACCCATGAAATTATAGATACGGATGAAAGTGTTATTCACATGGAGGCCATTAATGACGCGATTAAGATTGTAAAAGAAATTTGCAGTGAACTTGGAGTTGCGGCATACAACGAAGAAGCGCATACCGGGGTGTTGCGGCACATTATGGCGCGCTTCGGACGGAAAACGGACGAGTTAATGATTGTTCTTATCACAAGGACGGAAAAATTGCCACATCGAAAGGAAATTGTTGGAAAAATTGTGGCTGCATTACCGAATGTTAAATCGATTGTCCATAATGTAAATCCGAAGCGGACGAATGTGATTTTAGGAGAAAAAACGCAGGTGCTCTGGGGGCAAGATGTGATATATGATTATATCGGAAATGTCAAATTTGCTATCTCACCACGATCCTTTTACCAAGTGAATCCGGTACAGACACAGGTTTTATATGATAAGGCGTTGGCATATGCAGGTCTTACCGGTGAGGAAATTGTGTTTGACGCTTACTGCGGAATAGGAACGATCTCGTTATTCTTGGCACAACAGGCAAAAAAGGTGTACGGGGTGGAAGTAGTCCCGGATGCAATTAATGATGCGAAAAAGAATGCTGATTTGAACGGGAATACGAATGTGGAATTTTCGGTGGGAGAGGCTGAGGTCGTGATTCCAAATTGGGCAGAGGAAGGAATTCATGCGGATGTTATCGTCGTGGACCCGCCAAGAAAAGGTTGCGATGCGGCTTTGCTTAAGACAATTATTGAAATGAAACCGAAGCGGGTTGTTTATGTAAGCTGCAATCCGGCAACATTGGCTCGGGATTTAGGTATATTGGAAACAGGCGGCTATCAAACCTTGGAAGTCCAACCGGTCGACATGTTCCCGATGACGATGCATGTTGAGTGCTGTGTGTTGCTCGTGAAAAAATAGAAGATATATAAGGGTCCGAGAATCGGTAAAAGATTCTCGGACTCCCATCTTCTTTTATCTCAATTCGTTCAATTAATTTGCGAAGCATTTCTTCATCAAGAATAGGATTTTGAACGAAATTTTCAAGGTTTCGAATTATTTTTGTAAAATCAATCGTTTGTTTTTGTTGAAGTAATCCTTTTTCTATCTTTACTTTTTCCTCATTTAATTTTGCAATCTGATTACCATTATCTTCTATAAGTAATCGATATTCATCATCTTGAATTTCGCCCCGTATTTTCATGCGAAGAGCAATAGTTTTATCTTTCTTTAAGTTTTCAATTTCCTTGTGAATTACAGTAAGTCTCTTTTGATCACGTTGTATCAGTTTGGTAATCTTTTTCTCAATATCATGCTGAATTGATTTTGTTGAGAGTTTTGAAAACATCTCCTTAATATCATCTGAAATAATCTTAATTAATTCATCTTGTTTAACAAAATGGTCAGAGCATTGTGTACGACCATGTTTGTTGTACCGTAAGCCCGAAATAAAAATAAACGTACCTTCACGGTACGTACTACAAATAACCGTAAAACCATGATTT
>NZ_JAJCHL010000096.1:0-11387 GCF_020554505.1 Caldibacillus sp. 210928-DFI.2.18 | reverse complement strand
ATTAATTTTCCAGAGCCTCGCTCAAGGGTATATTTTTTATTTTGGCAGAGGCTCTAAAATCTCTTGCTACTCGATGCCCAAAATTTATGCATTAGTACAAAAAAATTCATAGGTTACCGTATGAAACCGGTTGACATATGAAACCGGTTGACATATAATACGCTTGAAGGCGCCTCCAAATATTATCATTTATCAAAGGAGCAAATAAAAATGGAGAATTCAAAGAACCTATATTGGAAATTAAGTGCCTATTTCTTCTTTTTCTTTTTTACCTGGTCTTCAAGTTATTCTTTATTTTCAATTTGGTTAGGTCAAGAAATAGAATTGAGTGGTGCGGCAACCGGAACTATTTTCTCTATTAATGCTATTTTTGCCTTATGTATTCAACCGATTTATGGATATGTTTCAGATAAGATTGGTTTAAAGAAAAATATTTTATTCTTTATTAGTGCACTACTCTTATTAGTTGGTCCATTTTTCATTTATGTTTACGGTCCATTATTAAAATACAATGTATTATTGGGGGGGATTGTAGGCGGATTATTTCTAGGTACAACTTTTCTTGCAGGTGTCGGTGCCATAGAATCCTATATTGAAAAAGTCGGCCGCCGCTATGATTTCGAATATGGTAAATCAAGAATGTGGGGTTCATTAGGTTGGGCAGCGGCTACGTTCTTTGCAGGGCAGTTATTCAATATTAATCCGAATATAAACTTTTGGGTAGCCTCTATTTCGGCAATTGTATTATTTGCAATCATTTTATCTGTAAAAATTGAAATGACGGAACAAGAAATTGAAAGAGCAGAATCGGTAAAGTTAAAAGACGTTGGAAGACTGTTTCTTTTGAAAGATTTTTGGTTTTTCATAATGTATGTCCTAGGTGTAACCGTTTTCTATAATGTTTACGATCAACAATTCCCATTATATTATTCATCACTCTTCCCAAGTGAGCAAATCGGGAACCAAGTATTTGGCTACTTAAATTCATTTCAAGTCTTTCTTGAAGCAGGGATGATGTTTGCTGCCCCATTTATTGTTAATAAAATTGGACCGAAAAAAGGATTGGTTTTGGCTGGCCTTTTGATGGCGTTCCGTATTATTGGCTCTGGTCTTGTTACTGGACCAATTGGAATATCAGGAATGAAGCTTATTCATGCAGTAGAACTACCAATCATGCTCATTGCTATTTTTAAATATTTAGTAGCAAATTTCGATACTCGGCTATCTTCGGTATTGTATTTGGTAGGATTTCAGTTTGCTACACAAGTTGGTGCTTCAATTCTCTCACCAATTGCTGGATCCTTCTACGATCATATCGGTTTCCGTTATACGTATTTACTAATGGGAATAACGGTATTAGCTTTTACTTTAATATCAAGCTATACTCTTTTAAATTCTAAAAAGAAAAACGTGGGAAACGATAATGAACCAAATTTAAATCATGCGGTATAGGAGGAAGTTTTAGATGACAACGACGATGATAAACAAACTTAAAAGCGCAAATGAAGCCATAAATGAAGCTAAGAAAAAGGTTAATCCCAGATATCGCCTGGGTTACCATATTATGGCACCGGCTAATTGGATTAACGACCCGAATGGATTAATTCAATATAAAGGTGAATACCATGTTTTTTATCAACATCACCCATTTGATGAAAACTGGGGACCAATGCATTGGGGGCATGTGAAAAGCAAAGATCTCGTCCATTGGGAACACTTACCGATTGCGCTTGCTCCTACAGAAGAGTATGACAAAGATGGTTGTTTTTCCGGAAGCGCAGTTGATGATGATGGTGTATTGACATTAATATATACCGGAAATAGATTTATCGATCAGGAAAAAGATATACTGGATCAATGCCAGTGTATTGCAACGAGTACAGATGGTATTCATTTTCGAAAAGAATCCAATAATCCGGTTATACCAAAACATCCAGAGGACGGATCAGGACATTTCCGCGATCCAAAAGTTTGGAAACATAATGATTTGTGGTATATGATTCTAGGTACTAGAAAAGAGAATATAGGAAAAGTAGTTTTATATAAATCAACGGATCTGAGACAATGGGAATATCTTGGAGTTTTGGCTGAAAGTGATGGAACGCTTGGATATATGTGGGAATGTCCGGATTTCTTTGAATTAGATGGAAAGTATATTTTATTGTTTTCGCCTCAAGGGATTGAAGCGCAAGGAGACTTTTATAAAAATATTTACCAAACTGGTTATTTCGTTGGTGACTATAATTACGAAACAAATAAATATGAACATGGATCATTTTTCGAATTAGATCGAGGACATGATTTCTATGCAGTTCAATCATTCCTCGATGATAAAGGTCGGCGTATTGCGATTGGTTGGATGGATATGTGGGAATCGAACATGCCTACGAAAGAGGACGGCTGGGCTGGTGCCTTAACATTACCAAGACAATTAACTTTAGGAGAAAATAATAAAATCTTAATGAACCCTGTTGAGGAACTTACTTTATTGCGAAAATCAGAGCATCATGTTTGTTCAAATCAGTTGATCAAGAAAAATCTTCTTGTTGAAACGAAAGAAGATTTGCTTGAATTGAAGGTAGTAATTGATTTAGGAAACACGACTGCTCAAACGATTGGTTTAAAGGTTAGAGGAATGAATGAGGAAGAGACAGTTATTTCCTATCAAGTCAATAATCAAAAGTTAACAATGGATTGCACAAAATCCGGTAAAAAGGAAGACGGTGAAAGATGTGCAACTCTTGAAGATAATCAAAAAATTATCCTCCGTGTATTTATCGACCGATCATCTATTGAAGTTTTTGCTAACAACGGGGAAGTAACCATGACGAGTCGGATATATCCAAAAGAAGAGAGATTAGGAATCGAACTTATTTCCGAAAACGGAACAGCCTTTGTAAATGATTTTACCTATTGGAAATTAAAAGATATATGGAATTGACATTATCCAGGCTGTCCAGAAAGTCAAAAATTAATTCAATGTGTGTAGGTTGATTGAAATGAAGGTGGCGGCGACTCCCTCGAAAAATGCTAGTCGCATTTTCCTTTGTACGATGCAAATTCGTGGAAGCTTATTCAGAGTCTTGCGGGAACAGCAAACATATTCGACGAAAGCATAGCGGCAGCGAAAAGGCTTTTGTGGCGAAAGTGATAGCGACAGTCACACGAGCAGACGTGAGCAGGAGGGAGGAAGCGAGCATTGAGGCGGCTCAAGTCCTGCCCTAAGGTGCGCGTCCGCCATCGAAACGAAAATCAATCGAACCTATTCTTTTATCAATAAAATTTTTGAAGATGTACTTTAAGATAGCTCTTTTATTATCATTTTTTCTATGGTTTTATATTTAATTATAGAAAATCCTATTGAAAATCATTTTATGCATATCTACATTTTAAAAATTAATTAACTCCTTGAAAATGTTGACCTGACGCTGTTTTCAAGGAGTCTTTATTTATTTTACCGTCAAAGTTGGGAAGAGAAAGTATGAAACATAAAAAAGTTATTGCCCGTTGGAAATAGGATAGGGAAAACAAAGGTAACTTCGAAAGTCTTGGAATGAATCGCAATTACGAATAATTAATCGGATAATTTAGGTCATTTTAATTAATTACTAAAGTTTACTTAAAAACATTCCCTTTTTGCCGATATAAATTTATGGATACGTACTAGCTATCCAAGAGCTGAAAGGAGTAAATGAAAAAATGAACCAAGATTATTCTCAAGATGGAGAATATCATCCCATACTTAAAGCGTTTGTTGAAGTAGCCCCGTATTTTCAAATGTTGGTAAATGAAGATATTACAATTGGAATTTATGATACGGAAAAATTAATCCAAAATTTTCCTGCAAAAACATTTTCCCTTAATGTGACACCGGGGGATCCTCTTGTTGAAGGAGGTATTATCACGAAGGCAATCCGAGTAAACAAAAACCAAGCGATGGTAGTACCTGCTGAATTATTTGGTGTAAATCTGATTGCTCGTGCGGTTCCTATCCATGATGAAAACAGGCATGTGATTGGTGGCGTGGGAGTTGGTTTAAATGTTGAGAAAGCCAATAAGTTATCTGAAGTTGCTTCCAATCTCTCCGGCGTTTTTAATGAGGTAACAAATACCATTCAAGAAATGGCTGTCTCGATTACTCAACTTGCTGACAACATGAATTTTATTTCTGATAAGGCAAATGAAGTAAATAATAGTGTCAATCTTATTGAAATGGTATCTAATGTTGTTAAAGAAATTGCTGATCAAAGTAATTTGCTCGGATTAAATGCAGCAATCGATTCCGCACGAGCTGGTGAACATGGAAGGGGCTTTTCAGTAGTAGCCGATGAAATTCGTAAAATGGCTACCAATTCAAAAAACCAAGTTAATGAAATACAATCGATTACCAATCAAATAAAGAATGTAATTAATACACTTAATCAAAATGTTCAAAAAGCAAGTACAGAATCAGATTCCCAGTCTGCAGCAATTGAAGAATTGACTGCAACAATGGAGGAAATTAACACAAACTTACAAAATTTAGCCAAACTAGCCAAGGAAAATATTGAACTTAATCAATGATGGAGGAATAAAAATGATCAACTTTCGAAAATTATCTGGTCAATATATAAATCGAGAATGGAGAGACGGGAATAGTAGTCTCGTGATGGAAAATAAAAACCCATATAACGGGGAAATTCTTGCAATGTACAGAGCTGCAAATATAGATGATTTAAATGCTGCATATATATCGGCACAAACTGCACAGAAACAATGGGAAAAAAACCAATCCTGTTGTTAAACGAGGAGTTTTTGAAAGAGCTGTTGCTTATATAGAAGAAAATCATGAGGCAATTGTAGACATTATAATTGATGAAATTGGCGGGACAAGATTAAAAGCAGAGTTTGACCGCCTGATTATTCATGAAAAGGTTTATGATGAGTTTCTTGTAATGACAATTGTTGAATGATATCTTTTTCGATTTTACTAGGGGTTGTTGTAGGTGCATAGCGCTCTACCACTTGTCCGTTTCTATTGACAAGAAATTTCGTGAAGTTCCATTTAATATCTTTAGAAAGAACGCCACCTTTTTGTTCTTTCAGATAAGTAAATAGTGGATCTGCGTTTTCTCCATTTACATCGATTTTTGCGAACATTGGAAAGGTCACACCATAATTTACCTGACAAAATTGGGTTGTTTCCTCAATATTATCAAATTCTTGGTTGTTAAATTGGCTGCACGGAAACCCTAAAATTTCAAAACCTTGATCTTTATATTTGTCATAAAGTTTTTGGAGGTCTTTGAATTGAGGCGTTAACCCACATTTGCTTGCAGTGTTGACAATCAATAAAACTTTTCCTTCAAAGTCCTTGAGCGATTGTCCGTTACCATTCGTTTTTTTAACAGTAAAATCATAGACCGTTTTCATTTTATGCCCCCTAACAAAATTGAAAGTTAATAACACATCGTAATAAAGAGACCACTAAAAAATTTCAGTAATATCTATAAGATTCCTCGTCAAACTAGGTTTTTCTTGTAGTTCGCCGTATATATTATGTAAGTGAACGTATTCAGTAGTCTCATAAATAAATCGTACGCATTTTAATCGTACACGATATATTAATGAATTTCAATAATTGGGGATGTATATTTTCTATTAAAACGTGAGTATCGCACCTACGAAAACCAATAAATCAGTAAGACCAATTGTCGTCACCATTTTTAGCCAAGCCACCCCTTTTTTGCCGACAAACCAAATCCCGTAGCAAATCATGACCATATATAATCATGCACCAAAATTGGATTATCGGACAACATCCCAAGTTGCACAGAAAAACGAGTGAATAGTCATTCACCTTATGATACAATTAAAAATAATCAAATTCGGGATGTGGGTCTATGTTGTTTAAAAAGAAATTTGAGGAACAGACAGTGAATGGGGTAAGAATGGGGAATGGGACGGTTGCGTTTCGAGGTGTTAAATTAAATGTTCATTGCTTTTTCATTGATGGTGTGTTAATTGATACGGGGGCCCAGTCGTTGCAACGGTTTTTCACGCCATTTTTCCAACAGCTTGATATAGAAAAAGTAGTAATTACCCATTTTCATGAGGATCATACCGGATGTGCGGCTTATTTGCAGGAAAAATTTCAGGTTCCGATTTTCATGAATGATCTCATGATTAACTATTGTACGAAAAAGGCAGATTATCCGATGTACCGTCAAGTTTTTTGGGGAAGGCGAAAACCGTTCCGTGCAGAAGCGATTGGGAAAACTTTTCAGTCTGCCAATGCATCTTGGACGGTTATCAACACACCCGGCCATGCCATTGATCATCTTGCTTTTTTAAATGAGGCCACAGGGCAGCTTTTTACCGGAGATCTTTATTGTCAGGAAAAGACAAAGGTGGTTCTTCGGGAGGAAAATATTCTGGAAATTATCGCATCATTAAAAAGAGTCTTAACTTATGATTTTGAGGAAGTGTTTTGCAATCACGCCGGCTTCCTGAAAAACGGGCGGAAAGCTTTGGAGCGAAAATTGGATTATTTGTTGGACCTCGAAGGAAATATTGTCAAACTATATAGGGAAGGGAACACGCCGGAAGAAATAAAGGATCTATTATTTCCGAAAAAATATCCGATCACATTTTTCTCTTCCGGCGAATGGGATTCGATTCATATCGTAAACTCCATTATTAAACATCATGAACAAGTAAGTATTTAACTTGACCAGCAAAAACGCCGCCACTCAAATGTTTGTAAGTCGCAAATAGAACGCTCTGTATTTTTTAGCAAGAAGGGGAGAGTTGAAAAAAATGAGCTCTCTCTTTTATTTTTTCCATCCTCAAAAAAATTTACTAACACCACACTAAATCCTTCAAAAATACATGATTCTGCCAATATTCCCCTTCGTCGCAAGCAAAAAGTATTTGTCAAAATTACTTTGACATTCGGCAGAGTAGCCAATCATCATTCATTCCGCTGCATTCGTTTACTTAACTAAAAAAAGAATTGCCAATCATAATTCATCACTGCATTCTTTTCCTTAACAAAAAAAGCAGAGTAGCCAATCATCATTCATCTGCATTCATTTCCTTAACAAAACATGCAGAGTTACCAATCATAATTCACCACCGCTACAACCATTTCCTCAACTAAAAATTGACATAACCCGCATTTTACATAATGTTTTCAAGCAAGTTGGAGAAAAGCGATAACACAACCTACCATTTTTTTGCAGGAGTTATTCATCTTTTTGAAGAAATATCAGAGATAAATATACTTAAAAAATTGCGAATCTCCATCTTTCCAATGAGGTGATACCGATTGAAAAAGAAACTGGTTTACTCCATATTTGCTCTAGTTTTTCTAATCAGTGCATTTCTTATGTTTTTTTACGGTCAAAATACCTTTTATGTAAAAAAAGAAACGAGTACCACCGAACTAAAATATGATTATCATTTCGTTCTAATCCCGGAAGTAGAGGACAATGAATATTGGCGTCAAGTTGAAAAAGGGGCGAGGGATGCTGCGGAAAAACAGGGGGTGTATTTAGAATACATCGGGCCAAAACGTGCCAATCTCAATGATCATGTGAGAGTTTTTGACAAAGAGACTGCCGGAAAAGTGGATGGAATTATGGTACAGGGTTTATCTGATGAAGCGTTTACTCCGCTTATCAATAAAGCGGTTGAAAAAGGAACCTCGGTTATTACGATTGATACGGATCTGCCGGAAAGCAGAAGGGATGTCTATGTCGGTACAGATAACTATATGGCCGGTTTTATGGCGGGGAAGGCTTTCATTGAAGATACGAAAGGTGAACAAATGGTAGGCATTGTTATTGGACGTGAAGATGCTATTCACCAGCAACTTCGAGTGGAGGGTTTTAAAGAAGCGGTAAAGAATGAATTAAGAATAAAAATCGTTGGCATAAAGGAATCGAATATATCAAAAACCGGCGCGGTACAAGCTACATATGACTTATTGAAAGAGAATCCGAATATCACGGCTTTTTACGGTACAAGTGCATTAGACGGGGTCGGAATTGCGCAAGTCATCCGGACGATGCGGCCAATTCCGATCCGTATGTCATCACATTTGATACCTTGCCTGAAAATATTCAACTATTAGAAGCCGAAGAAATCGATGCCATCGTTGTTCAACATCCATATGAAATGGGATACACTGTAGTAAATATGCTGGTTGAATTAAAGAAGGGCAACCATCCGGAAAAAAATCAGCATACCCCTACAAGTATCATACGGAAAAATGACCTGAACCAATTTTTGCAGGAACATATTCAAGAAAATAACAAGTAGAAGGAATTCTCAGGTTATGAAGTCAATCCGGAGCAAACTGATTACTTATTTTTTCGTCTTTGTTATCTTATTTAATATCGTTGCAACCGCCATTTTTTTAAGCAGTAATCAACTGATGAAAACATATAATTCCAGCTTCGAACACTTTCTCTTATTCAATTCCATTTCGCAAAAGACAAATGAACTGATTAAAAAAGTGAACCGTTTTGTTGTGGAACGTGATTCACATGATGTTATCGACTTTCAAAAGATTCGTAGAGAGATTGAGAATGAAAAAATTAAATTAACGAAAAAAATGGATGGAATCGACCCGTATCAATTAAAAAAATATGAAAATGTGATTGATACATTGATTGTAGAAGGGGAACTGACAATCGGTTTTGCGATTCGTGATAATATCGATATGTATAATGACCACTTGGAAGAAGCACAAAATACTGCCATCTATTTAAAAGAAATAACGCTTGACTTAATTGATTTGGAATTGACGGAATACCAGTCTTTTTATCAGCAGTTGAATGAGCGAAATGATGCGTTTCGTCAATTTATTATTTATTTGTTTTTAACATCTGTTCTTTTGGCAGTCTTTTTCGCTCTTTGGTTTTCAAAAGAACTTAATGAACCAATCCAGGTGCTGACGAATATGGCCAGGGAAGTTTCAGCGGGAAAATTAGACGGAAAGACAATTGAAATCCAATCCAATGATGAAATGAAGATTTTAGGGGAAGCTTTTAATCAAATGCGCGGGAATATTCGTGAATTAATTCAGGAAATGCAAAAAAAGTCAGAGCAGGAACAACTCATGAAAGAACTGGAATTAAAACATTTACAAAATCAAGTGAATCCGCATTTTTTATTTAACACATTGAATACAATCTCAAGGATGGCTTTTTTAGAAAATGCCGATCAAACAACAAGATTGATTGAATCGGTTTCTTCCCTTCTCCGCTATAGTTTAGGAGATTTGGAGAAATCAGTACCATTACGTGAAGAGGTAAAAGTGGTAAAAGACTATTTCTACATCCAGCAAACCCGCTTTTTTGATCGAATTACCTTTCATACCGATATTGATGAGGGCTGTCTTGATACACGTGTACCGCGGCTGTACAGCGAGGCATTTGGAAAATTGGCTCCAAACTTGTTGAATTCCTTTTATTTAGTAATACCTGCAACCATAATATCTGCTCTATTAGGGGCAATGAATGGCTATGTAATATCGAAATGGAAGTTTAAAGGCTCGGAGATAGTATTTACGGGGATTTTGTTTGGTATGTTTATTCCTTATCAAAGTATTTTAATCCCGCTTATTCAATTTTTACGGGAAATGGGTTTGTATAATACAATAACCAGTCTTGTTTTCGTGCATGTTGTCTACGGAATTCCGATTACGACATTGATGTTCCGCAATTTTTATGCGAATATTCCCGATGAAATGATTGAATCGGCAAAAATGGACGGAGCCGGATTTTTAGGGATTTTTCGCTATATGATTTTGCCGCTGTCGATTTCCGGGTTTGTGGTAGTCGGGATTTGGCAGTTTACGAATATTTGGAATGAATTTTTATTTGCGGCAACAATTACCCAGTCCGATCAGCAGCCAATCATGGTCGCCCTGCAGAACCTGTCCGGCAGCCAAATCGTTCAATGGAATGTACAGATGGCCGGTGCTCTCATTGCCGCGTTACCGACATTGCTCGTGTATATCTTCCTTGGCAAATATTTTGTCCGCGGACTGTTGGCCGGTTCAGTGAAAGGATGATGGAACTAACCAATTTCGCCCAACTTAATCAACATAATCCCAAGAGTGAAAAAATTCTTGGGATGATATGTTTTTGAAAGCAAACGTGTTGGCAAATATGAGCAGACGCCGTTACAGAAAACTTATAAAAAAGTTATAATTTATTACAACTTTTATGTTTCCTTACTTCTTCATCGTGTCTGCTTTCACGTCTATCTAGTGAACAGATCGCTACTTGCATTTGGTGTAACACTCCAAAGTCGTAAATTCCCGACTAACGAATCGGTACATGTCTACATTAACTTGCATTGTTAAAATACAGATTCTAAAACATTTTCACCATATTTTTTAAGATTTATAGACGCTTGATAATCTCGGTCAACAATATTTCCACATCCGCATTCAAAAGTTCTATCGGATAACTTCAAGTTTTTTTTAAGTTTTCCGCAGCAAGAACACAACTTAGAACTTGGAAACCATCTATCCGCCAAAATGAAGCGAATATTATTCCAATTCGACTTGTATTCAATTTGTCTCCTAAATTCTTGAAAACATTGTTGTTGAACAGATTCAGCTAAATGTTTATTTTTCATCATACCTTTTACATTCAAATCTTCTAAAACAATAAACATTGGTTTTCTGTTTACGATCTCAGAAGTGATTTGATGTATGTAGTTATGACGAATATTCGTTAGTCTTCGTGAAACTTTTAAAAGTTGCTTTTCACTTTTTATAATGTTGCGTGTTTTCTTATAACGACTACCCTCCTTATTCATTTGATATTTTCTTGATATTTTGCGTTGCAACCTGCGCTTTTTCTTTTCTAATTGCCTAATTCTTTTTGTTTTATTTATATTTCCATAAACTTTACCATCAGAACAAACAGCTAAATCTTTTATTCCTAAGTCAATACCTATCCCTTCTGTTTTTGAAGGAGAATAATTACTATCTGTTTCTATTCCAACAGATACCCACCAATTCAAACCATCAAATGTAAATCGAGGATTCGTATACTTAACATTTTCACCAAATGGAATACGACCTTTTTCAGCTAATCGAATCCAATTTATCTTTTGTTTGTTTGACTTTTTACTTGAAGCAAATCCCTCTACTTTTACATGTGTTTTTGTGAATTTGATTTTCACATTATCCTGATAAAAACTAGGTGTAGATCTCTTTTTACTTTTGAATTTTGGATATTTTGATAGTCCTTTAAAAAATCGTTTGTAAGCATCACAAGCATCTTTAATAGCTTGTTTCGTTACATTATTACTTACTCAACTTTCGCATACAGAAATATTTAAGCATTGCTTGATATAATTAGGTATAGTGGCCAACCATTTAT
>NZ_JAJCHL010000095.1:0-11410 GCF_020554505.1 Caldibacillus sp. 210928-DFI.2.18 | reverse complement strand
CACTTATGCGTTAGGAAAGTAGAAATTGAAAAATTTATACTTTCCTATTAGCTAAAGAAAACGAACCCTTATTGGATTCGTTTTCTCTCAAATTCTTTTTATCATTTTTCTAGGCCTAAATGAGCTTACCACTCAGCTTTTGTACCATCGTAGTTTTTCCAGTTAGGATTTGTCCAATAAAGACCTTCAGCAGATACTTCTTTTACCTTGTCTTCATCAATTTCAAGTCCCAAACCTGGTTTTGTCGGGATATCAACATAACCATCTTTGTATTGGAAAATCTCTTTGTTCTTTACACAGTCGAGCAAGTCAAAGCCTTTATTGTAATGAATTCCCAGTGATTGTTCTTGAATGAATACGTTCGGGCTGCAAACATCTATTTGTAAAGTGGCAGCTAATGTAATTGGGCCATATGGTGCATGGGGTGCCGCGGCAATATCATACGCTTCGGCCATCGCAATAATTTTTCTAGTTTCTAAAATACCGCCCGCTAAGGCAACATCAGGTTGAATAATATCAATAACACCGCTGTTTAGGATATTTTTGAAGCCCCAGCGTGTATATAATCTCTCACCGGTTGCAAGCGGAGTGGATACATGTTTTGCCACTTCGACAAAACCTTCTTCGTTCTCAGGTAGAACAACTTCTTCCAGAAACATCGGGCGATATGGTTCCAATTCTTTTGCCAAAATTTTTGCCATTGGTTTATGAACACGACCATGGAAGTCGACACCGATATTTAAGTCGTTTCCAAATGTATCTCTTAAAGAAGCGACTCTTTCTACAACTGCATCAATTTTTTTAAAAGAATCAATATAGTGTAATTCTTCAGTTGCATTCATTTTAATGGAGTCAAAGCCTCGGGTCACACGATCTTGTGCATCTTTTACTACATCAGCCGGGCGATCCCCGCCGATCCACGAATATACTTTAATTCTATCTCTGGCAGATCCGCCAAGTAACTCATAAATTGGTGCATTGTAGTATTTTCCTTTAATATCCCATAGCGCCATTTCAATACCGGAAATAATTGTCATGTTAATTGGGCCGCCTCTGAAAAATACCCGATAAAGTTCTTGCCAAATTTTTTCAATTTCTAAAGGATTGCGTCCAATAATTCTATCAGCTATTTCATAGGCGCCGGCTACTACCGTACGGGTTTTTGTACCGGATACCATTTCTCCCCAGCCTTCAATCCCTTTTCCAATGAATTCGACTCCCATATTCGTTTACCTTATATATATGATGGGATGCATGATCGGTTTAAAGGGAAAAGTATACTGTTATTTGTTTTTGAAATCTTACCTTATATTATTACATAATTGAATACCCATCCCGCTTCCATAATCACCCATTTATTAATTAGAATTTATTTATAATGGTCTCTACTTGATTTGTTATCATTTCGATTAATTCTGCAGCATGCAAATTTTTGCTTAATCGAGGATTTTGCCCGCACCAAAGTGCCATAAACTCTTTATTTTTCTGTTTTGCGGCTTCTGACCGGATATCTTGAGTAAGCATGTTTTGAATTGGATAGGCAGGAAAAATGGTCTCATGCTCTTTCATTTTTTTGATAAACGCATTGTTCAATCCCCTAGCTGGCTTACCACTGAATGCCCCAGTGATGACTGCTTGTTCTTCGGTAGCGTTTAATATTGCTTTTTTATGCAGTTCATTTGCTCCACTTTCTTTACAGGTAACAAAGGCTGTCCCCATTTGAACTGCTTTCGCTCCCAATACTAGAGAAGCTAAAACTCCTCTGCCATCCGTGATACCGCCGGCTGCAATAATAGGAATAGAAACCTGATCCGCTACTTGCGGAATAAGTGCCATTGTTCCGATCATTGAATGGTCAAAGGATTCTGCAAAACTACCCCTGTGCCCCCCGGCTTCACTACCTTGGACCACAATCATATTCATTCCAGCCGCTTCATTCATTATTGCTTCTTTTACTGTTGTGGCTGTTCCAATTGGGATAATGCCGTTATTGTTTAATTTATCAATAATTTCTCTCTGAGGAATGCCAAACGTAAAACTGCAAACAGGTACTTCATATTTTAAGACGATTTGAATCTGTTCATCAAAAACAGCGGTATCGATTTGCGGAACATCATTCTTTTTTTCGATTCCTAACATTTGCCGGATAGGTTCCAGCAGCTGATTTGCACTTTCAATTTCCTCCTGTAAGACATCAGGTTTTTCAGGGACAAACAGATTGACACCAAAGGGCTTAGAAGTCAAGTCCCTTATTTTTTGAATATTTGACTCTAATTCTTCCGGAGTCATATAACCCGCACCGATCATCCCAAGACCACCAGCATTTGATACAGCGGCAACAAGTTCAGAAGTCGTGATTCCCCCGGCCATTCCTGCTTGTATAATCGGAAATTTGATTGATAGTTTGTTGGTTACTTCTGTTTTATTCCACATGTCATTTCCCCCTCGGATAAATATAATCCCCTAAAATTCTCCAAGAAAAACAGTTCATTCGTTTCTTTGTTTCATTATTTTCATTATCGTCCAACTATTCCTATTGTAGGATTTCTTGCCATTTTTGGAAAGCCAAATTACTTGTTATTATGCTTGACTTCCCAATTTTTAAAGATACATAGAAAAATAGTCATTTAATCTTTCCAACTATGTTGAAATATGATTTCAGAACTTAGAGAGCACTATGTGAAAAAAATTAAAAGCGAAGGATCTCCATTGCATTATCGCCTGATTTTTCTGTTATAATTATTTACATTCAAAACAAATAAGTTCTGCTATTTTCCATTTTCAAAAAATGTCAGGGGGAACTACGATTGATTTCACTGGAAAACATTTCGCTTAAAAGAGAAGGAAAAACAATTTTAAAAAATGTTTCTTGGGCAGTTATTCGAGGGGAACATTGGAGTATCTTAGGTTTAAACGGTTCGGGAAAAACAACTTTATTAAAAATTATTAACGGATACCTTTGGCCAACAGAGGGGCGTGTCCGTGTACTGGATCAAACTTTTGGGCAAACAAATATCCCGGAATTACGGAAGAAAATCGGCTGGGTTAGTTCTTCCATTCAGCAGCGATTTCGGCCAAATGATTCGGTATTATCTACTGTATTAAGCGGGAAATTCGGATCGATTGGGTTGTATGACACGATACAGGAAAGCGATATAGAAAAAGCCCATTATTTAATGAAATTATTAGCTTGTGAAAAATTTATGAATCAGAACTATGAGTCATTATCTCAAGGTGAACAGCAAAGGGTTCTAATTGCACGGGCATTGATGGCATCCCCTGAGCTATTAATTTTGGATGAACCTTGTACCGCATTGGATATAATAGCAAGGGAACAATTTCTAAGATTTATTGAAAAAATAGCAAATGAACCTGGGGGACCGACGCTCATTTATGTTACGCATCATGTAGAAGAAATTTTGCCTGTATTTACGCATACTCTTTTGTTACGAAGTGGAGAAGTTATCGCTTCCGGTCAAACAGATGAAATTTTGACAGAAACTAATTTGTCCGCATTCTTTCAACAACCGGTTTCAATCCAAGTGCATGACGGTCGTACACGGATTGCATTAAAACGAACCGAAAATATCTCGATTGAAAGGCTGATCTAATACAGCTTTTTTCAGTATAGCGAAAGTATAAAGATAGTTGAAAAACGATAGAACGATAGATTTCAATGAAGGGCGTCGGGGAGTGTCTTTTGGACGGTTTGGGTTTGTTTCATCTTCATTTTGTGTAATAAAGCCGATTGGACTTATTCTAGTTTCTCTGTCGATGGGTGTATAAACAATTAGCGCTCGCTTCAATTGATATATTAGTGCTACCATAACTTTTTTATAGAGCTGAATATCAGTGTTTCTCCATTAGCTTTAACGGTCTTGTATCAAAAAAGGCCTTTCCTTTAAGAACAAATATTGTTCTCTTATGGAAAGACCTTTATTTTCTATTAAACTGACAAGCTGTGATGATGTTCGGCTTCATTGTTTTTGTATTTTTGATTAAATTTCCAGATAAAATAGCCGAGTGAAATTAACATCGAACCAATAATATATATCGCTAAAATACCGGCATTTTGCCACATAAAGCTGTAATCTCCGCTTGAAATGACTGCTTTAAATCCTTTCACACTGTAAGTCATCGGTAAAAGCGGATTAAAGAATTGGACAGCTTTCGGTATTACTTCTAACGGGAATGTACCTGCACTTGATGTTAACTGTAAAATCAAAATCAAAATTGCAATGAAACGTCCCGGATTGCCTCCCAAAGTAACTAAGAATTGAATTAGTGTTATAAACGTTAAACTGGTAAAAATCGTAAATAAGTAAAATAGCGGAACATTTTGTACATCAATATCCAAGACATACAAAACGAGCGTTGCGATGAATAACGATTGAATGACTCCTATCGTTACCATTACTGCCAATTTACTTACAAACCAACTCCAACCATTTTTTGGAATTCCTGCCGAGTCAACCAATGGAAAAATAATGGTTAACAATAATGCACCGACAAATAAACCTAATGATATAAAATATGGTGCAAATCCAGTACCGTAATTCGGTACTTTATTGATATGCGCCGAGTCAACTTCTACAGGGCTTGCCATCATATCATACGTTTTATCATTGGCATGCAGTGAACTTGCTTCATCAGCAGCTTCACTTAATTTTTTATTCAACTCATCGGTACCGGCTTGCAATTGATTTATACCGTCAGCAAGTTGAACGGAACCTTCTGCCAATTGACCTGCACCAGAACTTAATTGACCGGAGCCATCAACTAATTGACCCATGCCGGCATTCAATTGATTGGCACCTGAAGCTAATTGATCAGCGCCTGCTTTGGCTTCACCTAATTTTTGCGTAAATAAACCAAAACTTGATAAATATTGAGTTTGGCCATTGCTTAATTGTAAAGCACCTTGTTTTAGCTGCTGTGAACCTTGAGCCAGCTGGCTAATACCGGTTTGTAATGCTTTTTGACCTTCCTGTACTTGTTGAAGGCCGGCAGTTAGCTGATTAAATACCGGATCTGTTGACGCCTTAATTTGAGCAGCCAATTGCCCGGTAAGTTCATTCGTATTTGTTGAACTACTGTTATTGTTAATTCCGGCAATAATTTGTTGCTTCAGTTGGTTCACTAATGCTGTTCGATCAACGGATCCAGCTAACTGTTCTCTTTGTTCGGGTGGAAGTTGTTGAATCAATGGTTGCAGTGCGGCCAATTGTTGTTGTTGATATTGAATGATAAAGTCTGCCAATTGATTTGCCATCTCATCTGCGGAAGCGATACTCGATTGTTTGACAAGAGCCGGCAATTGACTGCTCAAGCCACTTGCCAATTGATTAGGTAGTTGTGCCTGAACACTTGTAATCCCATTCTTGACTTTATCGGTTCCTTCAATCAATTCAGGTAATTTTCCATTGATTGTTGAAATTCCTGTACTTGCTGAATTAATTCCATCGTATAGTGCATCTGTCCCTGCTTTTAAATCTTTTGATGCAGATAACAGTTGACTCCCGGCATCATTCAATTGACCAATCCCACCTGAAAGTTTTCCTGCACCATTAGTTAAATTCTTTGTTCCATCTCCGGCAGTTTGAATACCTTCCGTAAATTCAACTGATTTTTCTGCTAAAGTTTGCAAATTATCCTTTAATGTCTTTGCTCCTTCATTTAAATCATTCGCACCTTCATTCAGTTTCCCTGTCCCGTCACTGGCAGATTGGAAACCATCCGCCATTTTCATTGCGGTATCAAACATTGTTTCAGCATATGTTTTTGAAACTTCAGCGGAAACTGAATCACGAATTTTTATTACAGCCGTTTCACCAATTTGGCTGGCAAGAAAATTATAGCTGTCATTTGGCATAAATTTCAGCTGAAGTTTTTTTGGAGAATCATCCAATAAAGTTGTTGCATTTTCCGAGAAATCTTCAGGAATTTCGATGATCATATAATAAGTCAGATCATCAAGACCATCCATTGCTTTCTTCTTTGAAACAATTTGGAAATCAAAGGAATCATTATCTTTTAAGTTATCTACCAGGTTTTTACCAATATGCATTTCTTTTCCATCCATTGTGGCTCCTTTATCCAAATTAACAACTGCGACAGGAAGCTCACTCATTTTTGCATAAGGATCTTTAAAAGACCAAATAAACATCCCGCCGTAAATAAGCGGTACGAAAAGAATTGCAATGATTGGAATCAAAACTTTTTTATCCTTGAGTATTTGTTGGATTTCTTTTCCAAATAATTTTATGCCATTCAAGGAAATTACCTCCTCTTACTACTAATTGACCGAAACAGTCATTTGGTCAAGTTATGAATAAATGATAAGATCATCATGATTATGACAATCCTAATTTTCTCCCATACATGAAATCTACCTTTTAATGATTGGCAGATATGCCTTGGAAAATGTAAAGATCCAGAAGTTCAGCAAGTTCTTCTTTCGACAAGGAAGGATTATTTTTTTCCCAATCAAAAATCAATGCAACGTAAACTTTTAGAATAGCAAATGCGGTTATTCTTGGATTGCATGGACGGATGTCTCCAGCTTCTATCGCTTGTTTTAAAATATTGGTAATGTAATTAATGATCGCCTCTTCAAAATTGTTCAACGCTTCAACAACTTCAGGTGTGCCAAACTTGGCTTCTTCAAATAATTTTATTGCCAATTGATGCTTGACACGGTATTCCAACATTTTATAGATGGCACGATGAACATTTTCATGAAAGGACAGACCTGCTTCAAATGTTTCTTCCGCAGCTACCCGCATTTCATTAATTAAGTCTTCCATAATATAATGGAGCAGATCCTCTTTATTATTAAAAAATGTATAAATGGTACCTTTCCCGACATTTGCCAGTTTCGCAATTTGTTCCATCGAAGTTGCTTTATAACCGAATAGTGCGAATGATTTCCCCGCTGCATCAACAATCTGCTTTTTTCGATCCACTTTCACCAACAATCACCACCCTGATTGACCAAATGAACGATTCAGTCATTTAGTACAAAATATAATTTAACCCTCTTTTTCATAAAAGTCAAGGTAAAAATATTTAATTCTTACTGGATTTTTTCACCTAATGGTTATCACCCAAAAAGCCCATTTTTCAAAAACATTTACGCTCAAATGACAATATATTGTGTCTTGATAAAAATTGTTAGTACTATATTTGGTGCAAATCTTTCCTTAAAACCTTTTTGGGTGCTAATCATGACATATGTTAAAAATCATTTTTCTCCAACTATGCAAAATTATATTGTCATGGCTGATATCGACTATTTCAAGCATATTAATGATACATATGGTCATTTGAATGGAGATGGCATCCTGAAACAGTTGACAGATGTGTTCAAAAACTTGGCAGCCCAAATAACCGGAGCAAATATACTCATTTGCAGATATGGCGGTGAGGAGTTTATATTTTTTATTGAGATGGAAAAAAAGAAAGATATTCAATCAATCGTAACGGCTTTTCAAGATAAAGTTAGGAAAACGTCTTTTTATCTGGAAGACACAAATGAAAAGATCGATCTCACCCTGTCTTTTGGTGTGTGCCCAATCGAGAACATTAATGACCTGACACATTCGACAGGAAAAGCCGATAAATGTTTGTATCGTTCAAAAAATAATGGGCGGAATCAAATCAGTTATGCATAAAAGGAATTTGAAATCGGATACACTCTGGCTTAGGAATGGTTATAACCTCCCTAAAAGCGGTAATACAGCTTTTTAGGAAGGTTATATCAGATTAATAGCAGGGGAAAAAAATTCCTCCTGAATTCATGGTTTCTAAGACAATAAG
The DNA here is from genome assembly GCF_020554505.1 of Caldibacillus sp. 210928-DFI.2.18. NCBI lineage: Bacteria > Bacillati > Bacillota > Bacilli > Caryophanales > Bacillaceae > Caldibacillus > Caldibacillus sp. 210928-DFI.2.18. The sequence continues at coordinate 3,592 of NZ_JAJCHL010000095.1, read as the reverse complement.
ACAACGTTCTTGAAAATTTAGCGATATATATCCTTAATACTTTGCTCCATTTTTTCGTTACAAAGTGGACATGACTTTTCTTCCAAAAGGGAATCTTCATAAGAATCAATCCGCATCCAGGCATTACATTTAGGATTTTTACAGTCCCAGACTAAGATAGATTCTACCAGCCGTTTTTCTCCTTTTTGTTGTTTTGAGTTTGATCGTGTTCGTCCCCAAACCGATTGATCCCGTTCGGCTTCCGGGTCGGTGAATGCTTCTAAAAGGAATCGGGAAACTTTCAATTTTTCTCCCCGATACTCAGCCGGTGAACTAATATATAATTCTTCTTTTGCCCTGGTAACTGCCACATAAACAAGTCTTCGTTCTTCTTCAATAGCCGGATCACTTTTCTTCCTCTCATTAAAAATCATATCTTCTCTCACATTTGCTTCAATAGCTGATTTATGAGGTAAAATCGTGTCTGAGGCTCCAAGCAAATAAACAACCGGAAATTCCAAACCTTTTGCTTTATGAATCGTCATCAATTTCACGACATTTGCTTCCGGATCTTTTCTTAATTTTTCCATCTCCTTATTACGCTCAATAATAATATCGACAAAACGTAAAAACTCCGAAACCGTTTCAAAACGTCGAGCAGATGATTCGAGTTCAGCAAGCATCTCACGCATGATCTCTTTATGGGTAGTCACATGTTTTCGTTCATCCGTTTCCATATATTTGTCGTAAACTTGCCTGATAGCCCTAATGGCTTTCATTGGTTTTTTCTGGTTTATTTTTTCGATTAACTGAATCCGCTGCCTGATTTGTTTCTTTTGAAATTCTTTGAGGTACGGGATTTCCAATGCATGGATTAATAAATTTTTTGCCGGATGAAATAAATCTCTTTCCTCGATAAATAATCCAGTCTTTTCGCGATTTAGATACAGCGTCGGTAAAATTCCTTTAACTGCGTCCAAATTACGCCCATCAATAGCCAGCCGCAAATGATCAAGGACCGGTTTAATGAGGCCGTGTTCATAAAACGTATAGGAAGACCCGAAAGTGACGAAAGGGATGCCACGTAAAACAAGTTCATCAAAAATCGCCCGGTTGTTACTGTTATTTCGATATAGTATCGCAAAATCTTTAAAATTCCTCTGCCCTCGATGAACTGCTGATAAAATATTTTCAATGATTATCGTTGCTTCCTCATCCGCTGTACTTGGACGAATAAAAGATGGATCTAATTCACTTTCCATTGTTGCGTCCAACTTTTTTTCATAACGATTTTTATTAAATGAAATAATCGTATTTGCTAATCCAACGATGCTTGTTGTGGACCGGTAATTAACATTTAAATAATATGTTTTCGTTTCTTGAAAGTTTTTACTGAAATTTAAAATGATGGATGAATCTGCCCCATTAAATTCAAAGATCGTCTGGTCATCGTCTCCCACCACAAAAAGGTTATTTTGGGGGGCTGCTAACATTTTTATCAGTTCATACTGAATCGGATTCGTATCTTGCCATTCATCACATAAAATAAATTGAAAGCGCCCTTGAAGTGTATGTAATAGACCCGTATGATTCTTCAACAAATGGTAGGCGTCAAGGAGGATGTCGTCAAAATCCATATAATTGTTTTCTCGTTTCCTTTGTTCGTAAGTTTGCAAAATCGCTTTTATTTCTTTGTCGACTGGTGACTTTTCAGGCAGATCACTAACTTGCAACATTTTATTTTTATAATGAGATAAAAGGGCTACAAGTGTTTCCGGTTCATATGCATCTGAAAGGTTCATTTCCTTCATGATTATTTTTAGTATCGTATGTTTATGTTTTTCATTGCTGGATTTGCCGTCGATCCCCCTGTCCGCGTAATATTTGTAAAAATATTGAATGGTAGGTTCCCGTTAAAATATGTCTCACCATCTGCCAGGAAAGTCCCGGTAATGTGGAAAGTCTTTCCTTCATTTCGTCGGCTGCTTTTTTAGTAAATGTAAGTAACAGAATTTGGCTTGGAGCGACTTGATGATAAGCGATTAAATATCCTACACGTGATGTTAATACCCGTGTTTTTCCGCTGCCGGCGCCGGCTAAGACAAGTGCGGGACCAGTGAAATGCCGAACAGCCTCAAGTTGTGATTGATTTAACTTTATCCCTCTTTTTTCAAGTGCCCGAAAATAATATGCATCTTTTTCACTATTTTTTACTAAATCAATGGTTGTTTTTGTATCAGCCAAGTTTGTTTTGTGAATCTTTCTTTTTGTCGCTCCCGCAGGAAACGGGTAGAACGTCGATTCTTGGTTTGATTTGCTTCCTTGACTGTTGTTACCCTCATATTTTTTTGTGAATTCCGTTTTCCGTTCCTCCATTAAAGACACCTTTCCAATATAAATCAATATGTTCTTTTAACATAATACCATTTAATTATCCAGTTAACACCAAAAACCGGTTTTGTAAACTTGAATCTAGGCACACTATATTTCCTGTTGTTTTTTTGGTTTTATTGCTGAATATCAGGGGGACTGGTGAATCTGGGGTTCCGACTGTTGAATTTTCTTGTTTTTCTGTTGAATTATAAGGAGACACTGGTGAATTGTGTATCCCTACTGTTAAATAATATCCTTCTACTGTTGAATTTCTAGGGGCAATTCCTAATATTCTACAGGTCGACGAGTGCGTCAATGGAAATATTAACAATCGTTCTCCTCTTTTTTTTCCCTTAAATTTTTTGTCCCACTATATAACCCGCTTGCAGATAACCCGAGCATGATGCCAACAAGAATCCCTTCTTTCAAAGGAGCCGACAAATAAAAAATACCAAATAAAATCCCAAGAACAAGGGAAACGAGTGGTGAAAACTTAGATGGCATTCCTAATCGTTTAAACACTTCTACGACTCCTAAAATTAAGGGAATAATGACCACATCATAGTACGTAAACATATAAACTTCCCTCCATTAATAATGGTTTCAAAAAAGTGTGGAAAAAGGTTTGGTAGAACGTCAATAAATTAGCTTCTTTTTTTACTAGTATATTAAGGAGACTTACAAATGGTGGCGGCCATTATCATTTTTCAAAAGTGGAACTTCATTCAATGAGAAAGTCGAGATTCCCCACCTCCTTTTCCTCTTCATTTCCGGAGTCAATTAACCTAGGATCATTAAATGCAAATAAACCCACAAAAAACTGTGGGTTTTAAAAATCTACTTCCATATTGAATTAACAGCTTCCCAATACCTCATAAATCGCTTTTGCAACACCGTTTTCTTCATTTGTTGCTGTGGTCCAATCGGCTGCGTTTTTCACGGTATCTTGTGCATTACCCATGGCAACCCCAAAACCTGCTTTCTTAATCATAGAAATATCATTCAAGCTGTCACCAACAGCCATCACATGATCCATCGTAAACCCTAGCCTATCACACACTTTTTCCAAAGCCGACCCTTTATTAATACCAAGAGGGTTGATTTCCAAGTTAGTCGGACTGGAATTGGTAACTTCCAAATCATCCTTCCTTAATTCTTCTATAATCATATTTCTTAAGTTTGTATCGTCAACAACCCACCACTTAACGACCTAACGGTCTGTTTGAAGTGGGGGCTTGCG
>NZ_JAJCHL010000094.1:0-11549 GCF_020554505.1 Caldibacillus sp. 210928-DFI.2.18 | reverse complement strand
TTGTTTCATAAGTAATTGTTCTTGTTTGATATCTGTTATATCTTGTTTCATTAGTAGTTGTTCATGTTTCATTTCTGCTATATCTTGTTTCATAAGTAATTGTTCTTGTTTGATATCTGTTATATCTTGTTTCATTAGTTGTTGTTCTAATTTGATTTCTATTATTTCTTCTTTCATGCCGATAATGTCTTGTTTAACTTCACTGATGTCGGATTCCATTCGATTTAATCTGTTGTTCATTTCGTTTAAACCTGTTTTGATGTCATCAATTTCGTTTAATTTTGCAAGTATTTGTTTTAACAGTTCATTTTCCACCGGCATTCCCTCCTACTGATATTATAAGTAAATTTCGGACAAATACAAGCATGTCAAAAGTTGTAATTGATAGAGTTATTTTAACATACGGAACATTAGTTTGTCTATATATAATTTTATTTTTCCCAAGATTTAAGTAATAATTAGCTCCAAGGTTTTACGCTGCATTCACGACTATAAAAATATAATAAGTAATATATTTTTATGCTTAGCGGGATAACAAGTCAAATGATCTTTCATAGTTAAATAAATCAAGAGATCATATTGATTCAAAAAGGTGCTAGATAGATTAGGAGTGGCTCGAATGTATAAAGAATTCATGATAAAATGGACAATAATCATAGGAACGGAAAAAAAGAAATGAAAGGAAGGGGCGGTTTCCATTGGATATCAAACTGAATCATAAAATTATAAAAGACATGTGTGGGACCGTCTCCTTCAAACGGGGGGACGCTTTTTATCGGGCGAATAAAGTCATTTTTCATGAGGAGCAGGCCGAATTTGTTGCTGCAACCGTACAAGGGGCGGAAGATTTTTATGTCAAAATTGAAAAAGACGAAAAAGAAAATATTGACACGTCATGCAGCTGTTCTGCGCTTTTAAATTTTAGTAAACCGTGCCAACATGTGGCCGCGGTACTTATTGCGCTTTATGAACAGAATCGACAAGGAATGGCTTCTTATGGAAACGAAGAGACCGGCGACTTCACCGGCGACTTTTTGGCTCTATTTCAAAATAAGCCAGCCCGAACAAGCGGTCATCAACTTCATTTTGAAAAGAGAGAAGTACTGGACGTGCACTTCCGACTAAGTCCATTTTCACATGGACAGGATCAGTATTTATTCGGAATCGAAGTGAAAATTAATCAGACTCCGATTCCAAATATTCGCGGTTTTTTACAGGATGTTAGAGCTGGGAAAGCGAGTAAGCTATCTCCTGCATTTACCTATGATCCTAGTTTGCATTGTTTTATGAATGAGTCGGATACCGTTTTACATCAGTTGGTACGTGTGGCACGTGATGAAGCAGCCTTTTTAGAAGTATTACCGATAAAGTCGAAAAATGTGCCTCCACTGAGAACGTTATTGATTCCGCCATCTGCATGGGCAAGCCTGTACCCCCTATTAGGAAAAGCACCATTGGTCACGCTTGAACAGGAAGGGCAAGTATTTTCCGGATTAAACATTGTTGAGGGACCACCGCCGATTCAGTTTCAATTGGAAGAAAGTGAGCCATCTCAATATCAGTTGAAAATAACCGGTCTTGAACGATTGATTTTGATGGATGGTTACAGGTCCTTGTTATGGAAAGGAAAACTGTTTCAGTTAAAAGATGATTTTGCGCGATTAACGGGACTAATAGAATTGCTGGCTAAGTCCGGGACTGAACACCTACCCATTCCGGAGAAGCAGCTGGATCTTTTTTTAAAAAAGATCGTACCGGGCTTAAAAAGAATCGGGGAAGTTCGGCTGTCGAAACCGCTTTTGGAACGGATGATGAAAACACCGCTTGTGGCAAAACTTTACTTGGATCGGGTGAGAAATCGCCTGTTGGCCGGCTTGGAATTCCATTATGAACATGTGGTCATTCAACCGTTAGAAAGTCGAGAAAACATAACCGGTCCTTATGTCGTTAGAAATATTAAGAGGGAAGATGAAATTTTGGGACTGATGGAAACGAGCGGGTTTACAAAAACAGAAGGCGGCTATTTTATGCAAAATGAAGAATTAGAGTATGATTTTTTAGTACATATCTTGCCGAAACTGCAAAAGCTTGCTCAAATTTATGCGACAACGGCCGTCCGCAATCGTATTGTACGAGAGGTTCATCCGAAAATTCGAGTGAAAATGCATCAAGAACGCACCCATTGGCTGGAATTCAAGTTTGAAATGGACGGGATTAGCGACAAAGATATTCGCGGGATTTTAGCTGCCTTGGAATTGAAACAGAAATATTACCGGCTTCCGAATGGGTCTCTTCTATCCTTGGAGGCGAAGGAAATGGAAGTGATCCGTAAATTTTTAGCGGCTGAACCGGCACAAGACGACGGATATCAGTTAACTTTAGAAAGACCTATTTTAGAAAGTTTGAAGTTTCTTGACTTCATTCAGGATAGTCCTGTTTTTTCTCCAGAAGAATCGTTTTTGGCCTTTTTAGATCAATTGCTTCATCCGGAAAGCTTGGAATTTGAAGTGCCAAAAAGTTTGGAGTCAATTTTACGAGATTATCAAAAGGCGGGTTTCAAATGGATGAAGGCAATTGCTCAATACGGATTTGGCGGGGTACTTGCCGATGATATGGGATTGGGAAAAACATTGCAAAGCATTACCTTTATTGTATCTGAACTCACAAATATAAGGAGCCGAAAGTGTCCGGTTCTAATCGTGTGTCCGTCTTCATTAACATATAACTGGCTCAATGAACTGATGACTTTTGCCCCTGAAATTCAAGCAATTGTGATGGATGGGAATCAAATCGAACGAAAAGAGCTTCGGAAAAATCTACAAGATATCGATGTTCTCATTACATCGTATCCGATACTGTATAGAGATATCACGTGGTTTGAGAAGCAAGTCTTTCATACCGTGTTTTTTGATGAAGCACAAGCGTTTAAAAACCCTTTTACGCAAACGGCCCGGTCAGTAAAGAAAATCCAAGCAGATAACCGCTTTGGTTTGACCGGAACACCACTTGAAAATTCTATAGAAGAGCTTTGGTCGATTTATCATGTTGTTTTCCCTCAACTGTTTCAAGGGCTGGAGGCATATAGCCATCTAAGAACGCAAGACATTGCAAAGAGAGTCCGCCCGTTTATGCTCCGGCGGGAAAAAACAGATGTGTTGGCTGAACTTCCGGAAAAAGAGGAGTCGCTTGCTGTATCTGAATTGCTGCCGGAACAAAAGAAACTATATGCAGGATTTTTGGCAAAACTTAGAGAGGAGACTTTAAAGCACTTAGATAAAGAGACGTTCGATAAAAATAAAATTCGTATATTGGCAGGCTTAACGAGATTGCGCCAAATTTGTTGTCACCCGGGCTTGTTTGTTGAGGGCTATCAGGGCAGTTCAGCAAAATTCCAACAGCTTTTTCAAATTTTAGAGGAAGCAAGACGATCCGGTAGAAGGTTGTTGATTTTTTCGCAGTTCACGCAGATGCTGGGAATGATTGGAAGGGAATTGACCAGCCGCGGTCAAGCCTACTTTTATCTGGATGGCAGTACACCTTCAGAGGAACGTATAGAACTTTGCCGGCGATTTAATGAAGGTGAACGGGACTTGTTTTTGATTTCCCTAAAAGCTGGAGGTACCGGTCTTAATTTGACAGGAGCGGATACTGTGATTTTATATGACTTATGGTGGAACCCGGCAGTAGAGGAACAAGCTGCCGACCGGGCGCACCGAATTGGTCAGAAACATACGGTACAGGTCATTAAGCTAGTTGCACGCGGTACAATTGAAGAAAAAATGAATGAACTGCAGGCAAAGAAACGGAAGCTCATTGCAGATATTCTTGATGCTAATGAAAAAACCACATCCACCTTGACAGAGGAGGATATTCGGGAAATTTTAATGATATAAATTCCTTTGGTCCTCCTCATGTTTTTTTAGTTTACAAACGAAGACGGGTGCGGGATGTATTGCCCGTCTAACCATCAGTGTGGGGGATGGAGAAACCCCCGCTGATATGAAAGAAAAACGAGATAAATATACCCCGGAATTCAACAGCCCTGTCCCCTTATTCAACAGTTGTCGGGCGTCCGTAAAAAGTCCGTTGGTTGGATTGTTTTATTATTGATATCAGCTATTCAAATTGGTGGTTTTGTCTTATTAATTTGGTTGGATAACCGCTATGGAGAAACAGTCATTCATTTTAATTCTACGGTTCTGCCTTTCAGCTCTGATTTTTATTGGTGGTTCCATTTGGAGTAAATCGTTGGTACTGATTGTCATTCCAATATTTCTTTATTTACCGGAGTATGTTTTAATGTTTACACCGCTTAAGGAAGATCTGCAAATGGTTATTTCCCATTTAATTTCTTTATTAGGGATACTAATCTATTTATTTTTCGTAAATAGGAAAGAAAATCGTTTTGAGTAATAACTCACTTTGTTCGAATAACAATATCAAAATCAGTTTCTGCTCCAGAGTTGTCAGAAACTGATTTTTTGTTACACTTAGGAAATTATAAATCTCCGGCAAAGATACCAATTCAACATGGCTGGAAATTTATAAAATCTGAATGTATAAAAAAACAAACATAATAAATGTTGTTGCACTTGTTACTGGTGGAAGAAGTTTCTGATCCAGTTTTTTTCTAGTAAAGGACTGCCATGCAATCAGAGTTTGCAAATCTTTTTTTTAATTGACCCATATTTTTATGCCAATCTTTTCTCAAACAACAAGCAATTTGCTAACCCAATTAGGTTAGTTTTTCTTCCGCTTTTCTAACACAAATTAAAAATCCCTCTGAATTATAGACAAAATGGCAACTTTGTCAACATAACTTGTAATCTTTTATAAAAATGGTAAAATAATGAGTTAAAAACGGAGGGAACACAGATGAAAAATGAAATGGAATCATTAAAGAGAAGGATAGATGCAGCGAGCAAACGTGTGCCTGCTGATGTCGTAATTAAAGGCGGAAAAATTGTCGATGTATTTAATTTGACAATTAAACAGGCGGATATTGCGATAACAGATGGAATCATTGTTGGCATCGGGGAATATGAGGGGAAACACGTCATTGATGCAATAGGTCAATATATTGCTCCATCATTTATTGATGCCCACGTTCATATTGAGTCATCGATGGTTACCCCGAAAGAATTTGCCAAAGTTGTTTTGCCCCACGGTGTTACGACTGTTATTACCGATCCGCATGAAATTGCCAATGTCTCAGGAACAGAAGGAATTTCCTTTATGCTACATGATTCGGAAGGACTGGATTTAGATGTATTTGTCATGTTGCCCTCGTGTGTACCTGCAACCTCTTTTGAAAACTCAGGAGCAGTTCTGCAAAATGAACAACTGGAACCCTTTTATGCTCATCCGCGTGTGTTAGGACTTGCAGAAGTGATGGATTTTCCCAGTGTAAAAAATCATGATAAAGAAATGTTTAAAAAAATTGTATCAGCAAAAATACATCGGAATCAAATTGATGGACACGGCTCCGGTTTTGATGAGAACGGGATAAATATTTACCGGACAGCCGGAATCACAACCGATCATGAATGTGTTAACAGCGATGAAGTAGAAATGCGGATCGCCAGAGGAATGTATGTGATGATTCGTGAAGGAACAACGGCAAAAAACCTGAAACAACTAATCAAAATGGTTACTCCTTCTAATGCCAGAAGATTTTTATTTTGTACGGATGATAAACATTTAGATGATTTGCTTATTGAAGGCAGTGTTGATCATAACATTCGTTTGGCTATTCAATATGGCATGGACCCGATTCAGGCAATTCAACTTGCTACATTAAACGCTGCTGAATGTTTTTCCTTGAATACGAAAGGTGCAGTTGCTCCGGGATTTGAAGCAGATCTTGTCTTTTTGGAAGATTTGAAGACTCTTGAAATCGCAAAAGTTTTCAAAGCCGGAAAGTTGGTTGCAGAAGCGGGAACATTTACAGGGAAAATTGATGGTGCTCAGCCAATTCCTTCGAGGGAAAAATTAATGAAATCGGTTCGGGTAAATAAGATAAAAGAAGAAGACTTACAACTTGCCATGGGTGTTCATCAAAAGGCCTATATCATTGAAGTTATCCCGGATCAAATTGTGACGAATAAATTAATTGAAGAAGTTCCGGTACAAAATGGCATTTTTTCACCTGACGCAGAAAAAGATTTAGCTAAATTAGCTGTAATTGAACGGCACCATTTGACGGGAAATATTGGTTTAGGTATTGTGAAGGGGCTTGGATTGACATCAGGCGCGGTTGCTTCAACGGTCGGACATGATTCGCATAATTTGATAGTTGCCGGAACGAATGACGGGGATATCTTGAAAGCAGTGGAAGTAATCCAAGCCATTCAAGGCGGATTAGTTGTTGTTCAAAACGGGAAAGTGTTAGCCACTCTAGAATTAGCTATATCAGGACTTATGTCGAATAAACCTTATCCGGAAGTGCTGAAGGAGATCGAAAATTTGCACGCCTCCTTAGACCTTGTAACGAATGGTCGGCTGCCACATCTGTTTATCACACTTGCATTTTTAAGCTTACCGGTCATTCCGAAATTAAAACTTACCGATCAAGGGCTGTTTGATGTTAGCGAATTTAAGCATATTCCACTACTTGTATAAAGGTATATAGTTTCCACTTTATATTAAAAAAAGGAAGGGCACTCACTGCAGTCCAACCCTTTCTAACAATTCAAAATAATTACATCATTCATAAAAATTATGCTTTGATAAATATAATCTATTGAGATGTTTTGAACGAAGACCGAAGAATGGCGGATAAACCGGTTTTTTGTATCAATTGTCGTTCATTTAGCCGGAATAGTTTTTCAAAAGTCTGTAAATCATTTTAGCGGTAGGGGTGAGGGGCATGAAAATTGTTATTGCCGGAGGGCGCGGCTTTATTGGGAATAAGTTAACGAATTTTCTTATACAACAAGGGCATGAAATTATTGTGTTAACAAGAAGTGGAAATAGTTTATGTTCAAATGTGGAATATGTGACATGGCTAAACGGATCATCAAATCTTGAGGAAAAGTTAGAAAATACGGATGTCTATATCAATTTAGCCGGTGTATCTATTAATGACGGAAGATGGACAAAAAAACATCAGAAGGAAATTTACCAAAGTCGGATGGAAGCAACGGAAGAATTATTACGAATTATTAAGCTTTTGCCTCAGAAACCGGCGATCTTAATTAATGCAAGTGCAGTTGGTATTTACCCGTCTTCATTCGATGCAATATATACCGAAAAATCATCGGACAAATCGAATGACTTTCTGGCTAAGACCGTTATTGATTGGGAGAAGAAGGCAAAAGAAGCAGAACAATTCGGCATCAGAACGGTTTTTATGCGATTTGGTGTCGTACTTGGCAATGACGGTGGTGCATTACCCCTGATGACTTTACCTTATAAATTGTTTGCCGGCGGGACAGTTGGTTCAGGTAAACAATGGGTATCTTGGATTCATGTAATAGATGCCGTTCGGGCCATCGTGTTTGTTATGGAAAATGATCGTGTTCGCGGGCCAGTAAATGTCGTCGCACCAAATCCTGTTAGAATGGAGGAATTGGGTCGGACTATCAGCTTTGTATTAAGGCGACCTCATTGGTTCCCGGCCCCTTCATTTTTATTAAAACTTGTTCTTGGAGAAAAAAGTAAGCTTGTCCTTGAAGGTCAAAAGGTTTTACCGAGCGTGTTACTGGACGAAGGATTTGAATTCGAATTTCCCACCGTTGAAAAAGCATTGAAAGATTTGCTTTTGAAAAAATAATTGTTTACTATGAAAAATCTAGTTTCCTCTTGATCATGTATTGCATTTAAAATAAACGGATAAAATAAGGAAATCATTATACAGATTGGGAGGTAATTTTATGGCAAAAAAAGAAAGACTAAACGAAGAAGGTGCATTGAATAATAATTTAGGTTCATCTGTTTTACAAACAAATGATGAGCTGACCAAATTTCATAAACAACCTCTGCTAAAAAATTCAAACAATCAAACAGATAAAACAAATAAAAAATGAAAATTTACTATTTTAGGAATGGTTTTTTCCAGTTTCTACTATTATATATGTATTGAATTGGCGTTCAACAAAACAAAATTAATACATTGTCCAATACTTGCAGAAAATGGAAAACTATGTTGATATAGAATATGTACATATTTGAATGGAGGAATGACAAATGGTTTTGCCAAACTTTGAAAAGAATTTACAGAAATATGCGAAACTACTTGCTGTAAAAGGAATTAATGTGCAACCGGGTGACTGGGTAAAAATGACGATTACTGTGGATCAAGCCCCACTCGCTCGCTTAATTACAGAAGAAGCTTATAAATTAGGAGCCGAAAAAGTGATCGTAAAATGGGGTGATGATGCCATTGGTAAAATGCATTATCAACACCAACCGACAGAAGTACTAACGGATATTCCAAAATATGAAATTGAAGAAGTTGAAGATCATATCTTAAATCATCGGGTTAGTCGGCTTTCCATTGTTTCAAGTGATCCGGGATTATTAAATGATATTGATCCGGAAAAAATTACAGCATATCAAAAAGCAGCATCAAAAGCATTTAAGACACAATTGACAGCAACCCAAAATGATGAAGTTAAATGGACAGTTGCTGCTGCGGCCGGTGCAGGTTGGGCTGCAAAAGTATTTCCTGATTTAGCCACAACAGAAGAACAAGTTGATGCGTTATGGGATCAAATTTTCAAAACATGTCGTGTTTATGAAGATGATCCGATTACTGCTTGGGACCAACATGTAGAGACATTGAAGAAAAAAGCAGATAAACTAAATGAAATTCAGTTTAGTGCCCTCCACTATACAGCACCGGGAACGGATTTGACGTTAGGATTGCCGGAAAATCATATTTGGGCAAGTGCCGGAAGCCGCAATCCTAAAGGAGAAATTTTCATCGCCAATATGCCGACAGAAGAAGTGTTTACCGCGCCTGATACCCGTCGGATGGATGGTGTTGTTCGTAGCACCAAACCACTTAGCTATGCAGGAACATTAATTGAAGGAATTGAAGTTCATTTTAAAGATGGCAAAATAGTTGATATCTCAGCGGAAAAAGGAGATGCAGTTATTAAGAAACTCGTTTTTGAAAATGAAGGTGCGACAGGTTTAGGGGAAGTTGCGCTTGTTCCGGATCCGTCACCAATTTCTCAGTCAGGAATAACCTTCTTTAATACATTATTTGACGAAAATGCCTCTAACCATTTGGCAATTGGTTCTGCCTATCCAACGAATATAGAAGGCGGTACGAAAATGAGTGAAGAAGAGTTAAAAGCAAAAGGAATTAACACATCTCATGTTCATGTTGACTTCATGATCGGTTCCAGTGAAATGAATATCGATGGCATTAAAAAAGACGGCACAGTCGTACCCGTTTTCCGTAACGGGGATTGGGCGATTTAATGTAAAAAAGGGGGCGATGTCTATTCCCCCCTTTTTTCTATAAAAAAGTGCAAAAAAACTTATCTATACCAATAAAGACTTATTCATCACCGAATATGGTTGGTGCCGTAAAATTATTTACTTATTATCTGAATTTAACAAATGATATAGATGGGTTGATAAACATGGCTTGTAAAACTGAAACCGGACCAAAATATTTGGCTTCCGATTTGATTCGGGCAATTGCAGGCACGTGGATTTGTTTGCCACCTGAAAAATTTTCTTTCATGGACGTTTTCGGCAAAGTTCCCGGGCATCCGCACATTGTTGAGAGGCAACTGGGAACTGCAATGCTTGATATGATGTTTACTGGTCGCGAAATAAAAACATATATTCCAGTGGAAGAAGTTGCTAAAAAATTTAAAACTCATTTTCCGGAATTGTCAAGTAATATTGACACGCTTTTGCAGGGTGAACTGGAAAGAATTGAACAAAAGTTATCGCTGTTTCATTTTCGAATTGCTCATGTTCTACAGTTAGCTGAGCAAAATACGGATGGGAAAACGTATATGGCAGATGAAGATGCGTTTTTGTACTATGACGGTGATTCAGTCGCACTAACGGAAGCACAGGAATTGAAGATAAAAATGGTTGCCTATGCCATAAACAGATTTTTCACTGATGTCAATGCAGATTTGTTTAAAAAGGTACTCTATATGCAACCGATTGAGTACTTAAAACGTGCTTTTGCCGGATATGTTTATGAAAAACAAAATCTTGTTCTGACAGAAGAAGCTTGGCAGCGGGTTGTAGAGATTGACGACATCCATGTAATGCGTGTAATTTTGGCAAAATTGATTATTGATGATATCAGTGAAACTGATGATCATAAAGTCGAATCAGATTTTCGTAAAGCAATGCTGGAAAATAAAAAGATTATCGAGAAAATCATCGCTTATATGGATGATGAGCAGGCGATGAATGAAGTAGAAAGTTTCATAGATAAAAATTAAACAGTTTTCTCCTTCTCTCACTAAAAACAGGCAGAAAATGAAAGCTCGGACGCCCTGAGCTTTTCTTTTTTTATTCAATTTCTTAATAATTGTTGACATGAAATCCTTTTCAACGTTTAAACTAAGAGAAAGACATATTTTGAAGGTGAGTGCATTGACAAAAAATCGCAGTGTAATTTTTTTTGATATTGATGGAACGTTACTTGATTCTAACAAAAAACTACCCCATTCAACGAAAGAAGCCGTTTTTAAATTGAAGGAACAAGGGCATATAGTTGCCATCGCTACCGGAAGAGCACCCTTTATGTTTGAAAATTTGCGGAGAGAGTTGGGGATTGATACATATGTTAGTTACAATGGACAATATGTTGTATTAAATGGTAAAGTACTGTACAAAAATCCGTTGAGGACGGATGCTGTAGAAAAATTAACAGAAGCAGCACTGAGTCATCATTATCCCGTGGCATATATGGATCATAAAGATATGAAAACCAACATTCCGGAACATCCGTATGTGAAAGAAAGTATCAACACTTTGAAAATTGATCGCTATCCTTCGCTTGATCCGGAATATTATGTAGGGCGTGAATTGTACCAAGCGTTATTGTTTTGTCCTGAGGGAGAGGAAAAACAATATGAGACGGCTTTTCCGGAATTTGATTTTGTCAGATGGCATCCGGTTTCAGTTGATGTCCTCCCCAAAGGTGGGTCAAAAGCGAAGGGCATTGAAAAAATTATTGAAAAACTAGGCTTTCCAGAAGAACGGCAATATGCGTTTGGCGACGGTCTCAATGATATGCAAATGCTCTCTACCATTCATAATAGTGTTGCAATGGGGAATGCCGAAGAGAAAGTAAAATCTGTAGCGAAATACGTAACCAAGTCAGTGGATCATGACGGGATACAACACGGTTTGAAAATGATGGGGCTGATTTAATTTTCAAAGGTTGTTTTCAAAAAGTTGAAGCCAAATTTAAATGAATATGAACAATGGAAAATATGCAAACACATTCATTCCCTTCTCTGGATTAAAGGAGAATCATCATCAAGCGATTGTTTTTGAACAGTCGCTTTTTTATACGTTAAGAAAGTATAAATTTCCAGCAAAGAAGCGAATTCGACGTA
>NZ_JAJCHL010000093.1:0-11554 GCF_020554505.1 Caldibacillus sp. 210928-DFI.2.18 | reverse complement strand
GTTATTTGTAGTACGTACCGTGAAGGTACGTTTATTTTTTTATTTCGGGCTTACGATATATTCTCTTGATTGGTGGTTTTCTTCTTATTGACTGGAATTGGTAAAAGGCATATAATCTTATTAACAATGTTGTTGATATTGTTATTGATAAGGAGATGACAACATGAGTGATGTTAATGAGCTGCTAGAAGAAGCTATTAAGGAAACTGAAAACTTGAATGCAGGTGAAGTCTTTCTTGTTAAAGATCTGTTCAAGGGTTATGTATGGAATAGAATACCCAGAAAGGATCGACTTCTGCTTGGGACTTTATTTTTAAACTACGTAAATAAAATGGAAGGTAATATAAAGGCAATTGAAAAGACCTCATCTAACCAACAGAGGTATCAGAAGGTTTGAGGATATAGCAAAACTATTATGAAGGGCAATAAAAAACTATAAATTATATTAGGGTGTATGGGGTGGAGGCTTTGCTTAATTTAATGCAATTAGTAGATGACTTTTTCTTGTTTGTTCAGTCTAAGAGTATTGAAATTTATAATGAGTTTAGCCTCCAGCATGAGCTGGGGATATTCCTACGTGAAAAGCTTCCGGATTATCGTATTCAATTTGAAAGAAATGTATCATACTTCACACCAGACAATAAAACTATAAAAAAAGAAATAGATATCACTATATTTAATGAAGATAAATCGGAGAAGTATGCAATTGAACTTAAGTGCCCATTAAATGGCCAGTATCCAGAACAGATGTATTCGTTCGTGAAGGATATTAAATTTATGGAGGAGCTTAAGAACCGAGGATTTACTAAAACAGCTGCTGTTGTCCTTGTTTCAGATAGACCTTTTTATGAAGGACGCAACAATGAAGGAATATATAAGTTTTTTAGAGAAGAATATTCTGTTTACGGTTGTATTTTTAAGCCAACAGGTGTAGGAAAAAATAAAGATAGCATTGCATTGACAAGCAGATATGATTTTATCTGGCAGGATTTAAGCGACGGTCGTAAATATTACATAATCGAGATTTGAAGTATTTAATTGAAGAAGGGGGATATTTGTGAATAAATTGATTGATGAGATTTGGCAATATTCACACTATTATGGTGATATGTTATTTACTTCTTTGCGTTTACATGATAATGAAGAAGATTATGCTGCTATATTAGTTTTATTTAATGGGATGGAGTTAATCTGTAAATCTGTAAGAGAAAATTATAATCAAAACTTTTTACAGGATTTGTCCGATTTAAAAAATAATAATATTCTATCCGAAGAAGATTATGATTTTCTAGCTAGCAAAGAATCTGGTATCAGAGGCATAAGAAATATCATGACACACAGAAATGCATACCAATATTGTTTAGAGGGTACTGATGGTAAAGCTCTTCCCTTTGCAGAACCGGGAACTTGGACAATAGTATTTGAAAGCTATGCTCCTAGAATAATTCAAATCTTATATGAGATTTTAAACAACTCTCATTGGAAAAATGAAAAGTGATTTAAAATGTCGGGTCTATTGACTTTCTCGGCTTTACCCTCAAGGAGATTGATAACCTAAAAATAAGATTCAACCAGATATTCGGATATAACGCAAACTAAAAAAAGGGAGGGAGTATAAAAGCATGAATCAAGCAGAAGGAACAGACCGATTCGTTCTTAGAATGAGTGTTGCTGACGATGGGTTTAGCTTTTCATCTTCCATCGAAACAGCATTAATATCTGCGGAAACTGAAATTCAGAGTCTGAAAGAGACAATCATGTCAGTTGAGAGTCTCAGACCGAACTGTGATAAGTTGGATTATGCGTTGGCTGCAAGTTCAGGAGTTCTCTGTGGCATCATTGATATTTTCCTGGTTGGAAAACCTGGAGAGTCACCAGCTGGAGATGTTACTGATAAGTGGTTTGTAAATCGGACAACTGATTTCGCTAAACTTTGCGGATGGGAAGGCAAAGGAAATGATTCACTGTCATCAGCAATTGGCTTTCTTGAGAAGAAATTTAAAATTCCATATGACCAGCGCGGAGCCGGTGATGCTGGGAGTATAGTATTTGACTTGAATCCTTCAAATCATCATTTCAAATCACTTGGCCATAATCCGACTTTGCTTGGTTTGTTTTTTTCGATATTAGATCAGTTTACAAATCAATCGCACTTTGTTTCCAGTGGAGAACTGATATCTTTACAGAATGCTGATGGAAAATTTGAACTTCGCGGCAGTAATGTTCCAGAAAAATTATTTTGTGGGTTCGTCAACTGGTTTGGCCATTTGATTTCCGATATATCTGGATCATCCAGCAGTAAAGGTCGAGGTATGGGAATACCTTCTCCGTTTTGGGCATGGACGAATGATATTATTGCAATAAAGAGAAAACTGAACATTCCCGCTTCACAGTTTGACAACACAATAAATGAGTTGGCTCTGAGCATATACAAAGAAGGATACGATATCCGCTTTCAAGCCACCCAAGTCATTCCAGTCTTTATCAATGAAATCATTGTCAGGTTGGTATATGCGATAAGGCGATTGGTAAAATACTTCGTAACAACAGGGAAAGAAGAACGTTCGGCATCCGCTATGTGGATAGCTTGTGAGCCATTCTCAAATCCCACCGTAAAAAGAATGCTTACAATAGCGCACGGCACCTTCTGCATGATGGATCTCGGCGATGCAACCATACGGGCTTTCATAACCGGAGGTGGTACCTTCAATGTGACTGAATTTTTCCTTCGGCTTAACATAGTGGGGGTGGGCCGTTTCACGATTTCATTGTATGGCGAAGCAAAGCAGGTTGTTGTAATACGAAAAGCTGAGTCCGAAGCTCAGTTTGCAAGAAGAGAAATAACCATCGTAGAAAACTATCTGAACGGACTCTCATTATTATCGGAGTTATACGATGATAAGGATCTTGTAGATTTTATTGATGACTTTAAGAATAGCGATATGTATGTTCAGGCATTCCAAAAATCTGTCCGATTGGCAGAACTCAGAAAGGTCCCTGATAATAATATACTCAGAACAAAATCCGATATAGATTTATATTTTGGGGGTAACAGACAATGAGCAAGAAAAAATCGAGGTTAAAACTTGCCCAAGAGCAGGCAGAATCGGCTATCAAGAAAACAAATGATAAAATTGGCGAGTTGGGCACACTCACAAGCCAGCTTTATGATGAATTGAACACCATACAAAAACTCTTTGACGAAATTAGAAATGTTCCAGGCGAGAAGCTATTAGAGTATGAAAAACTGAAAAAAATCCGTCTGAACTGGAAGCAGCAAGCAGAAAAGATTGAATCAGATTACAAAAATGCCGTCGCAAAAAATGCTGGAAAAGGTGCTGCTGGTCTAGGTGCCGGAATCGCAGTTGCGGCTCTTGGCCCTACTGCCGCAATGGGAATTGCGACAACATTCGGTATTGCTTCAACAGGAACAGCCATATCTACATTGAGTGGCGCGGCAGCTACCAACGCGGCATTAGCTTGGTTGGGCGGAGGTGCGCTTGCGGCCGGTGGTGGAGGAATGGCTGCTGGAAATGCATTCCTGGCCCTTGCCGGACCTGTCGGTTGGGCGATTGCCGGAGTTGCACTTGTGGGCAGCGGGTTTCTGCTATGGAAAGGGAAAAGTGATCAGAACCGTCTTGAGGAGATTTTCACCCTCATCAGCAAGCGTGATGTTAAATCATACGAAATTGCTATTGTAGAAATTAATGAGCGAATAAGCCGCATTAAAGATGAAAGCCAAAAACTAAATTGTGCAAGTGAAAGAACAAGAGCATTTGGCTTGGACTACAACTTAATGACAGAGGCACAGCAATATGAATTGGGTTCTTATGTAAATCTGATGAATTCCTCTACTCAATTGTTGGTTAATCCGATAACTGGATTGCAACCAAAATACGACATAGGTGATCTGAAGGAATACATAGCTTTCAGTAAAAAGAAGTTTGATGATAAGCAGAAATCTTTGATTGTTTCTCTCTCCAATCTCTTGTTTAAGATAAATTTTGATGAAAAAGATAAGACACTATTATGGAAGTCTTTCAAAGGAAACAAGAAGTTCTTGTCTTCGATAGAAATGTCAAAGCGGGATTTTGAATTTTCAATTATTGAAACAGTAACTGATGCTCTTAAGCATAAGTATCGTTCAGAAAAAGGTTGATAGCAATATTCAGATACTGGGAAAATACTTGCCTATAAATGTTTGGAGTGAGCCATTTAAATCGACAGAGCAGTAGTGAACATCCTTTATATTTTACGAGTGTAATGGATATGTTCCCGCCTACCGATAGTGCAAAAAGTGGCGATGACGTGTTTCCGACTACCGACAATGTAAAAGACATCAATCCACCCCGCTCGTTGCATGTTGAGTGCGTTTCGCAGATAGTTTTAAAATGAAAAAAATGAGGCAAGATAAGGTTTCTTTCTTGCCTCTATTCAATTTTTGGGGTGGCAAACCGATAATGAATAATTGGTGTGCCGTCCTCTTTTACCTCGATTCGATTAATCAGTCGATGGAGAATATCCTCGGTTAATTCATCGAAATTTAGGAATTGAAGTAATTCCTTTTTGAGCTTTTCAATCGTTTCGATTACATCCTCGCTTTCCATCAATGAAAGAAGTTCATTTTTCTGTTCCATTAATTCAGTTAAATCCTTGTTCGTTGCTTCAATACTCTCTTGATATTCTTCATTGGTAATGATTCCGTCAGCTAACAGGTTGATGAATTTCCTTTTTCGATTTTTTAAAACATCCATCTGTTTGTTAATCTTATTGATTTTCTTTTGAGAATCCGATTTTGTACTTTTCGATTTTCTCTCCATCTTCTTTATATATTGCTCTTTGTCAATTTGATGAATTAAGGATTTTATGTCATTTAGAATTGTTTCTTTTAAAAAATCCTCTTTTATTGTGTGGGCGGTACAAGCTTTTTTTCCATGACGCGCATAAGCCCCACAAATGTATCCGTCTCGATTGCTTCGGAACAACATACCTGTACCACAATCGGCACAAAAGAGGACATTAGTAAAAAGATGTATCTTGGGTGCTGTAATATATTTTCTTCTCTGCTCTAATTGATTTTGGACAGCATCAAACGTTTCCCTAGATATAATTGGCTCATGTGCATTTTTGATAATAAACTGTTCTTCTTTAGGAACGTTTTTTCTTCTTTTACTTGTTACACTTACTGTCGTTGTTCTTCCTTGAACAAGATCCCCAACGTAATGGGGATTTGTTAAGATGCATCTAATTGTAGAATCATGCCACTTATCTCCTGCGTTTGCTTTTCCTGCTATTTGAGCAGGGGTTGGAACTCCCTCGTTATATAGCCGTCTTGCAATACTTTGTCGTCCGTTTCCTTCCAAATATTCTTTGAAAATTCGTTTAACAATATTTGGTGTCTCATCATTACGGATATACAATTTTCCATCTCTTACTTCATACCTATATGGAGGGTTTGATCCTTTAAAAAGTCCATTTTTTGCTCGAGTTTTTAATGTCTCTTTCACACGATTACTCGTGTTTTGAGATTCTTGTTCATACATCCATGCATAAAGGCCAAACATATGGGTGTTACCTGTTAATGTATTGATTGCATTATCTAATGTAATGATGTGAATCCCTTGGTTTTCACATAAGTTTTTGATTTTATAGGATAACTCTCCATTGCGGGCAAGACGTGATAACTCTTTAGCAAGGATGATATCGAATTTTCTATCCTGAGCATCTTCAATGAGTTTTTGAAGTTCTTCTCTTTTTGCTGTCGTCCCGCTTTCAACGTCAATATAAAATTTGTAAATATCCCAACCTTTTTCCGCTATATAATTATAGAACAGTTCTTGCTGATATTTTAAGGAATCTTTTTGTTCTTCTTTATCGGTAGAAACACGAACATATACTGCACATCTCATTTTGAATCATACTCCTTCTCGTCTTTTTGAGATGTAGCAGTGTTTACCTTACTAGCATTATTGACGAGTTCTTCAATTTTATGATCAATAATGGAATTTATAACATCCATGAAGGTGAGCGAAGTATCTGCAAAAATTCGCTCAACGGTGTTTTCTGATCTATTCATGATTTATCGCTCTCCCTTTTATAATTTTTCAATATAAAAAAATCCGCAGAATTACATAACCAACAATTTGAATGGTTACGTAACCTCTGCGGATCTCGCTTTTTATTGGGTTACACTATTTATTTGACTTTGTACAAATATTCTTCAATGCGATGTTTATAGGTATTTCCCTTTCCATTGTAACTATTTCTTCTATACTCAAATAAGAAATTAGTTAGCTGTGAATGTTCTTCTGTTGAAAGTTTTGATGGATGATTCACTCTTATATAGAGAAAACCCTTTAGATTTCCTTGGTTGTTAATCATTTTTCTTCTCCTTTTTTATTTGTATTTTTCGTTTTGCATAAAGCATTGTATCTTCGTTTTTTCATATTTGAAGAGAAATAAGGAATTTTTTTAAAAATTTTTAGTTGATTTTTTGATTAACCGATTTGTTCTGAAACATTATACCTATCGATTCAATGTATTTTAATAGGATTTTAAAATTTTTTTAAGATATTTTGGATTAATCAATTGGGTAAATAGTTATAGGTCTCCATGATTATCCTTTTAATAAAATGAGATAAATAGGTATAATAATGAAGATATATTAGATGCAGCAGGAGGAAGTTATATGATTACAGGGGAAATTAAAAATAAAGTACTGTAGATGAGCAAATTCGCTAACATAAATTTACAACCAAACAAAAAAAGAGACATGAACCCGATTCCTTGATTAGAATAGATGTGTCACCAAAATTATTCACAAGGAGGTTCATGTCTCATGAATAGATTAGCACATCATCAAGGAATCCACAAGTTTTTCACGATGTTGGGGTTGGCACTTTATTTTTCAAAACCTGTCATGAAGTATCTCGTTCATATCGTGGATGCGCTGACCACCAAAGGATTTGCGGGAACATTGACCGATCTTCATCATTGGAGCTTTCATCCGAACCACCGCACGACACTGAGCCATTTTTTCACGAAAAGCCCTTGGGATGAAGAGACGCTGCTTCGCAAACTTCAACAGTGGATGCTTCGTCGTGTCGAACGCATCGCCAAACAGGAGAATCAACCCCTTTTTGTTTCGATCGATGATACGATTTGCCAAAAAACCAAGCCTTCGTCACAGGCAACGCACGCCATTCAAGGGTGTGATTGGCACTATTCTCACACAGAGAAAAAGTCGATCTGGGGACATTCTCTCGTTTGGCTCATGGTTCATACGATGACCCAGGCTTTTCCCTTTGTGTTCCGCCTCTACGACAAGGCGGCTGGGAAAAGCAAGGGGGAACTCGCGATCGAGATGCTTTCTTCTTTGGATGTACACCGTCCTGTTTATGTGCTGATGGACTCTTGGTATCCATCGCAAACGCTCGTGGAAGCTTGTCTGAAAAAGGGATTCCACCTCATCGCAATGCTCAAGGCCAATCGGCTTCTTTATCCAAAAGGCATTGCGGTTCAGGTGAGGGAGTTTGCCCGCTACATCGAACCGAAAGACACTCACCTCGTCACGGTGGGAAAAGAGCGTTATCGGGTTTATCGCTACGAAGGCTCTCTCAAAGGTCTCGATGATGCCGTGGTGCTGCCGCTTGGAAAGCCGATCAGCCGATGACATCGGAGCATCTTCACTGCGTCTTGAGCACCGACCGGGATCTAAGCGATGAATAGATCTTGCGCTACTATGCTGCACGTTGGTCGATCGAATGTTTTCTCCGTCAAGCGAAAGACCAGCTGAAACTCGATGGATACCGCGTTCGCCACATTCGGGCGGTAAAACGGTATTGGGCGGTGGTGCTGTTGGCCTGCGTGTACAGCATTGCCGAATCCCGACAAAACTTCTCCACCGGGCTGGAGCTTCTTCGGTCGCGGAAAGACCACAGCGTCGTCGAGTTCATTTATGACGCTGCAAAGCAAGATATTCCCATTGATGTGATCAAAAAACAGCTCCGTATCGCGTAAGGGGTACCCTGTTTGTCTCTCTAACCATGGAAATTATTGTAATGAAAAATGCTCATCTACAGTGAATTAGATAATAATTTAGCTAGAAATGTTTTATATACTTGATTACATAGGCAGGTCAAAACAAGAATTTTCTAAATGGGTTTCAGACGTTCGTCTGAAATCCATTTTGTCAAGCCAAGGCAATTGCTTTGTCTTTGCTGAGATCAATGAATTTGATTAGCGGTTGGGTACCGGGATTATCAAGAAATACCGCTGTCGCTTCATAACCCTGAGCGGTTATGTATACGTCGATTCAGGCTTTATATTTTCCGACCTCGCGATAAAGTTCATCCCTTTTGTATCCTGCCATATAAGCTCTCCCTTTGGTCGATAAAATAAAACAAAGGTTAACTATTCCCTCTTTATGTTGGCAGGCATGTAGCGTTAAGTGTTTATCTCTTCCTCTATTTGCTTAATAACGTCAACCAAACTCCCGTTAATCATGCTGCCGCTGAATCGCAGCACTTTCCATCCCTTGCTTCTCAAATAAGCATCCTTTTGTCTGTCCCTTGCTTTTTGTTCCAGTGTAGAATGATAAGCCTTCCCATCGCATTCGATAGCAATTTTATATTGAGGTAAGGCAATATCAATTCGATAACGAGCGGGAGGAACGACATATTGTGTTTTCACATAATACCCGCTGATTTTTAACGCTTCATACAATCTCCGCTCGATAGGGCTTTCGCATTTCACATATTCATAATCGATGTGTGGTGCCGGTAACGGATTTTTCTTTAATCGAATCTGATGAAGGATAAACAACACGATGCTCAAACCAAGAAGCCCAAAAAATACAATGTAATCAACCATAACAACATCACCAATATTAGGTTCGCTAGCTACAAATAAAATAAACCGTCACCATGCGGGGACGGTTTCATATATCGAAAAAGTCTGTTGGTTTTACATTTTTTCTTAAAGCAAACTGATCTTTTATTTTAACGCTGGATGAAGTGAGATAAAAAACAGGTGGGGATCCTAAAATTGAACCCCCTTTAAATATGCTCCAGCCGGATTGCCAAAGGCAAGGAGGCAGCCAGCTGAGAAGATCGGTGCGAAAAAGGGTAGGTAAAAAATTGATTATTGCTGTTGTTGTTCAATATAGCGCTTTACTATCTGGTAGCATTCTTCAATATGTGAATTGCCTAAATACTTCATAGTGGCAAAACTAATACTTGCCGATATACCAATCCCAATAACCGGAATAAGTTTGCTGGTCTGTTTAGTAGCAACTCGTGATGCGGCTTTTTTCAACAAATTCATAACCATTTTCTTTCCAATAGTTTTCCCGATTAGCTCATTTCCAAGGGATGTAGCTATAATTAAAATGAGTTCTTTAGATTTAGTATCCAATTGATCAATTTGCTCTTTCGACAAACCAAATTTTCGATTGATATCATTCAATAGTTCCATCATAATCGCAACATCCGCACTGATATCGATGCCTGGAATAGGGATTGCTGCAGCCGTTGCAGAGATGGAAGCACGTTTATTTACTATTTTACGACATTCTTCCCGAATTTTATCCAATTCTTCTATTGTTTTTGCTATCATATAAAATCCCTCCGATTAATGAATCTGATTATTTTGCTATGGATTTTGAGTAATATAGACTGTAGCTAACACCTTGTAACTCATTAAGGCTACCTACATATATAAAATCGGAAGATAATCACAAATATTAAGATTTAGATTTCAATTTCTTACTAATTAACTGTAGATGAGCAAATTCGCTAACATAAATTTACAACCAAACAAAAAAAGAGACATGAACCCGATTCCTTGATTAGAATAGATGTGTCACCAAAATTATTCACAAGGAGGTTCATGTCTCATGAATAGATTAGCACATCATCAAGGAATCCACAAGTTTTTCACGATGTTGGGGTTGGCACTTTATTTTTCAAAACCTGTCATGAAGTATCTCGTTCATATCGTGGATGCGCTGACCACCAAAGGATTTGCGGGAACATTGACCGATCTTCATCATTGGAGCTTTCATCCGAACCACCGCACGACACTGAGCCATTTTTTCACGAAAAGCCCTTGGGATGAAGAGACGCTGCTTCGCAAACTTCAACAGTGGATGCTTCGTCGTGTCGAACGCATCGCCAAACAGGAGAATCAACCCCTTTTTGTTTCGATCGATGATACGATTTGCCAAAAAACCAAGCCTTCGTCACAGGCAACGCACGCCATTCAAGGGTGTGATTGGCACTATTCTCACACAGAGAAAAAGTCGATCTGGGGACATTCTCTCGTTTGGCTCATGGTTCATACGATGACCCAGGCTTTTCCCTTTGTGTTCCGCCTCTACGACAAGGCGGCTGGGAAAAGCAAGGGGGAACTCGCGATCGAGATGCTTTCTTCTTTGGATGTACACCGTCCTGTTTATGTGCTGATGGACTCTTGGTATCCATCGCAAACGCTCGTGGAAGCTTGTCTGAAAAAGGGATTCCACCTCATCGCAATGCTCAAGGCCAATCGGCTTCTTTATCCAAAAGGCATTGCGGTTCAGGTGAGGGAGTTTGCCCGCTACATCGAACCGAAAGACACTCACCTCGTCACGGTGGGAGAAGAGCGTTATCGCGTGTATCGCTACGAAGGCTCTCTCAAAGGTCTCGATGATGCCGTAGTGCTGCTCGCTTGGAAAGCCGATCAGCCGATGACATCGGAACGTCTTCACTGCGTCTTGAGCACCGACCGGGATCTAAGCGATGAAGAGATCTTGCGCTACTATGCCCAGCGTTGGTCGATCGAATGTTTTTTCCGTCAAGCGAAAGACCAGCTGAAACTCGATGGATACCGCGTTCGCGGACGTCGGGCGGTGAAACGCTACTGGATCTTGGTGCAGCTTGCTTACGTGTACAGCATGTTCGAGTCGAACAGCGATTTTTCTGATGGGCTCGATCTTCTGCGCAAGAGAAAAGGACATAGCCTCGTGGAGTTCATTTACCGTGCAGCGAAACAAAATATTCCCATTGATACCGTGAAAAAACAGCTCCACGTGGCATAAGGGGTACCCTGTTTGTCTCTTTTACATGGTAATTATTGTAATTAAAATTGCTTAACTACAGTAATAATTTATTATTGTTTGATCATTTAAATAAGTAGTAGATGGTTCATATTCTGGTAAACCACCTCTGGCCTCAATCCAAGGTAGTTCAGAATGAGTTAAAGACTCTAGCTCATCCCCAGTAAATTCTCCATATGTTTCATAAACAGTTTCTAATACCTCAATAACATCATTTTGTAGTAAGGGAGCATCATCAGGAGGAATAGTTTGCCATCCATGTTCTCTATATTTTTTATAAAGTTGTGGAGACACTGGACCGTGTACCCATGCTTGAAACCTTTCTTTAAATAATTTTTCTCCTTTTAACGCTAAATTCCAAGCATATGCATAATAACATAATTTTTGTAGCTTTTTATGAGTCAAGCTTTTTGCGATGTACTGATTTTCTAGATTAGATTAAAAAAATTTACTCTAAAA
>NZ_JAJCHL010000092.1:0-11585 GCF_020554505.1 Caldibacillus sp. 210928-DFI.2.18 | reverse complement strand
GAGCACTTATACTTAATTCTTAAAATTTCCAACTACGTCGAATTCGCTTCTTTGCGGAAATTTATACTTTCGCTTAACATAAAAAATAGAAAAGACAGGTGAATGAATGTGGCTGAGTTTACCCATTTTAATGAAGATGGCCGGGCAAAAATGGTTGACATTTCTGCTAAAGAAAAAACATCACGAAGAGCGGTTGCAATATCCAGTGTATTAATGAGTAAAGCCGTATACGAAAATATTACCGAAATGAAAAACAAGAAGGGGGATGTGTTGGCGGTTGCTCAAGTTGCCGGTATTATGGGGGCAAAACAAACATCAGCGCTAATCCCGATGTGCCACCCAATCTCCATTACCGGTGTAGATCTTTCGTTTGAGTGGGAACCGGTTGAAGGTGAGCAGTACAAACTGTTAATCCAAGCCGAGGTTAAGACGGTAGGAAGTACAGGGGTGGAAATGGAGGCACTCACTGCCGCTTCGGTTACCGCATTAACCGTCTATGATATGTGTAAAGCGGTAGATAAAGGTATGGTCATCGGTCCGACCTATCTACTAGAAAAAAGCGGCGGAAAAAGTGGAGACTTCAAACGAGGAGAATAATTAACTAATAAACCGCCCTTAATCAATAAGGGCCGGTTTTTTCACTTTATTTGAGTCAATTTCTGGTCTTGCTTCGATCATTCGTAAAAAACAATAGAATAAAAGAAAATAAGATACTGATTACACAATAGTACCAAGCAGCCGTCATGTTACCAGTTTCAATTGCAAAAAAGATGGCTGTCGGGATTGTTTGCGTGTGGCCCGGAATATTGCCGGCAAACATAAGAGTAGCGCCAAACTCGCCAAATGCCCGTGTAAAACTTAACGCAATTCCCGAAAAAATTGCCCGCGCCGATAAAGGAATTAACTGCCATTTTAGCAATTGCCAATTTGATGCCCCGTCGACTTTGGCCGCATCAATAATCGTACGGTCAATGGAGAGAAAGCCGGTTTTCATGGACTGATACATTAATGGAAAAGCAATGACGGAAGCTGCAAGGACGGCTGCCGGGATGGTAAAAATGATACTTCGGCCAATTAGCCATTCAAGAGCTTGACCTATCGGGCTGTTTTTCCCGAAAATGACAATTAAAAGAAATCCGATAACCGTTGGGGGTAGGACTAACGGCAAAAAAATTATCGTTTCGACAGCGGCTCTCCCGCGGAAGCTTTTAAAAATCAGCCAATAGACAGCGATAATTCCGATAAAAAATGTAATGATTGTTGCGACCGTTGCAACAAAAATTGATAATTGCACCGGATACCAAGAAAAACTCATTTTTTATTCACCTAATTTCTGGCAATGGCGAAAAATACAAGGTACAGACAGATCCGGGAGCCCGGCTGTGTCGCTTTGAACATCCCAAATACCATGTGACGAAAAATACAAGGTAAAAATAGATCCCGGGGACTGTCAACCGTCAAACGTAGTAAGAAAACAAGGACATAACTTTCAATCTCCAACTCTATCAAATCCGTATTTTTTAAATAATTCCATGCTCTCATCACGAAATATAAAGTGGTAAAAATTTTCGGTTGCCTTTTTTTTCGCATCATCGTGCTTATTTCCATCAATAATGCCAAAATAATACTTAATTGGATCATGGGTTGAATCATCAATCCGCTCAACGACCTCAATATGATCTTCACCTAATGTATCACTTACATAAACAATGCCGGCATCGACCGACCTTTCTTTAACAAACGTAAGAACTTGCCGAACGTCCTTTGTATAAACTAAGCGCTCCTGTACATCGCCCCAAATACCAAGATTTTCTAGTGATTGTTTCCCGTAGGTGCCGGCCGGGACCGCATCCGGCGTACCAAGGGCAATTTTTCCATTGGAGTCAAGTAAATCGTTGATGGAAGTCAGCTCACCATTTACCGGTTGAATCAATACTAAATGATTTTGCAAAATGGCTTGCCCCTTTTTAATAAATCCAGCTTCATCCAACAGCTTGTAATCTTGTTCTGAGGCTGAAAAAAAGATATCTATCGGTGCTCCTTGTTCAATTTGTTTTCGTAAAGTACCACTGCCGCCAAAGTTATAATTAATTTTAATGTTTGGATATTGATGTTCAAATCCTTCCTTGAGCTCTAAAAGGCTATCGGTCATACTCGCTGCTGCAGATATGGTCAATTCAACTTGATTTCCGCTATCAGCTTTTGGGCTTGTACAACCGGTAAGAATAATCAACAAACTTAATAAAAGTAAATATACTTTCTTAGCCAAAATGATTTACCCCTTTATAAATCTTTATGAATTTCATTAACCGCATGTTTTATTTCCGGTAAAATCAGCTTTTCCATCGCTAATTTCACTGCTCCTGTTGAACCGGGCACCGAGAAGACAATGCGATTATTGGCTATTCCTGCTATGGCACGGGAAAGAATGCTTGCAGAACCGATATCAAATTGATAACTTAAATAACGAAAAATTTCCCCAAAACCGGGCAACTCTTTTTTAAAATATGGACGAATCGCTTCTATTGTTACATCACGCTGAGAAATTCCGGTTCCACCGTTAAAAATGACGGCATCAATCGCATCTTCATGGATGGCAGTCTCCAATGTTTTTTGAATTGACGCAACATCATCCGGAATGATTTCATACATGCCAATATGATGGTTATCAGTTTTCAGCAGTTCAATAATGGTTTGACCGCTTTTATCGGTGTCTTTATTACGCGTGTCACTAACGGTTATCACCGCACAAGTGACCGTTTTGAGCTTGCCGCTGTCATGACAATGTCCCATACGTTTACCTCCAATCTACTTGAGTTCTTCTCCAAATATTGAAACTTCCGGCTGGATATATTGAAAGAAATCAGTTTTCCGGTTAATATTGATGAAAGATTGTTCTATGTTCATCGGAATGTACCGAATATTGAACTTTCCAATTAGTTGCTGAACCGATCGTTCTCCATTCTCAAGCATATGTCTGATTTCGTCCTTAATTGAGTAGTTATAGATGGCAATCAATGGTTGCTTTTTCCCTGAAACAATGGGTACAATGCCGTCTATATTTTTATCAATGAATTTTATTAACTGTCCAAAAATCGAAGCTTCTACAAAAGGGACATCAATGGGTGTTACCATATACCATGGGGACGCCCGGTACTCCATCGCAGAATAAAGACCAGCAAGTGGTCCTTGACCTCGAAATTCTTTTACATCATTAATAACTGCCACATTATGTCTATCCCTTTTAAACTTTTCTTGCAAATTCGGTTTGGTAACGATCACAATGGATGAACAGAACGGTTGGATGGCATTGATGGAACACTGGTAAAAAGGCGTACCGTCAATTTCAGCAAATGCCTTAGGTGAGCCGAATCGACGTGACTCTCCGCCTGCAAGTACAACGCCTTGGTATATATCGTTCATAACTGTTGCCCCATTTCTGTTGTATTTTTTACTATGACAATATTGTTAACATCCCGAAAGAATTCTACCCGTTGTGATACAATATAGTTATGTTTGTAAACTATCATAGTAAAGGGGGGAGAACCTTTGCAAACTTTGTCCAATAAAAGAGAACGGTTATCTGATGAATTACGGCAATTGTTAAAATCGATCGGAACCGTTCGATCAATCCATGAAGATTCTTATCTCTTCCATCAAGGGATGGATGCGAAAGAAATGTATTTAATCAAATCCGGTTTGATCCAAATTAGTATGCTCTCTTCAGAAGGGGAAGAGATGGTGCTCCGGATTTGTAGAACGGACGACATCGTAGGCGAACTGACCCTCTTTTGTGATGATCCGAAGTATTTACTGAATGCAAAAATCATCGAATCCGGAGAAGTATTTGTCATCAACATTGATAAATTACAAAAAGAATTAATGATCAATCACCATTTGTCCATTGAGATGATGAAATGGGTAAGCAACCATATGAGAAAGTTTCAAACTAAATTACGGGACTTACTGCTCAACGGTAAAAAGGGTGCACTGTATTCAACGCTCATCCGCTTATCTAACAGTTATGGTGTTCAAAGGAATGATGGTATTTTGATTGATATGGCCTTCACCAACCAGGAACTTGCCAGATTTTGCGGTGCAACTAGAGAATATATCAACCGGATGCTTGTCGAGTTAAGAAAAAAAGGAATTCTATCCATCGATTCATCCGGTAAAATCTTGATTAAAAATCTACAATATTTAAAGGAAAGGAATCGTTGTGAAAACTGTCCGGTAGAAATTTGCAATATTGACTGATTGCTGGATTTAGCACTTTGGATGGCTTTTGCCACTGGTCATCAGATAAAATGTAAAACGCCCTCCTCAAAACAGGGTGTCTTTTTATTTATTTGGAAAAATTGTTTCGCTAATCCAATGGCATAGTTTCTTTTCCTCACCTTTCAGAAAAGTCGGTAGAGATGGATGATCCATTGGAAACCAAGTCATCACCGCTAAAATATTTGTTAAAGATTTTAATAGATGCTGATCGTTTTTATTTTTTAGTAAAACAATTTTCGGATAGTTTTCATTTTTAAAGCCTTCCACCACTAAAACTTCCGCACCCAATCGTTGGTAAAAGGGGAGGATTTGCGAAAGTTCCCAACGGCCTTGGTTTGCCAGTTGTAAAATATGTTCGCCGGTTACGCCCGAAACAAAGGCACCTGATGTACGATGTTGTTCACTATCCGTATTGGAAATTCCGGCAGGTTCGCCGCCATGTCCGTGATGTTTTAAGGAAGCAACACGAATACCTATTGTTGTGAATGTTTCGATAAGGTGACTTGCAAGTGTAGTTTTTCCACTGTTTTTATAACCGACAATTTGAATGATTTTCATCCCGGTTACCCCCCACTGACAGGAGGAATTAAAGCTACAACGTCACCTGCACGGATGACGTCATGATCCAATGCATATTCTTCATTGACCGCAACCATGGTTGTCTCCATTTGCGATAAATGGTAGGATTCTGTCAGAGTTTGCTTTAAATCCTTCACCGTTATTTCTTTAATAGCGAGTTTAAGCTCTCTTTGGCCGATTTCATCTTGCAGGTGGGCAAAAAGTAAAACTGTAATCATTCATTATCCCCTTCCAGTTTCGGTTTTCCTGTTGGGTAAGCGACATTTTCCAATTGGTCACCAATCCATGTTTCACCGTTTTCCCAATGTTCTTTTTTCCAAATAGGGACGATTTGCTTAATGCGTTCAATGGCATATTCGTTAGCTTCATAGGCAGCTTTCCGGTGTGGAGAAGAAACGGCGATACATACGGCAATATCGGAAATATCCAGGCGCCCAATGCGATGGGTGATTGCGATCTTTGTATCCGGCCATTTCCTTTGAATCTCGTCGCCAATGGTCTTTAGCATTTTTTCTGCCATCGGGATGTATGCTTGATACTCCAAGTAAAGCGTCCGTTTGCCTTTCGTCCATTCCCGTACCGTCCCGATAAAAGTTGTCATTGCACCGGCGTTTCGGCTTTCGACTTTTTTTATTAATTGGTCAACCTTGATTGGCTCACTCGTGATTTCAAACAATTTTTCTTTCATCACGATTCTCCTTCTTGATCTTCCAGTAATAAACAGGAAACTTCCATTCCTTTTGTAAAACCTCTTGTACCCCCGGGCAAGTTGATAAGCACATTTGCTTCCGCTAAAGAAGAGACGACATTTGATTTGTCCAAACCAATAGGATAAGCAATGATTTTTCCGTTTTCAAAAGATAAGCGGCCTCGGACAAAGCGGTCGAACGGGTTTGGTTTTGGAAAATCGGAACCGAGAGTTGCAATCGTCTTTTTCACTATTGGATTTACACAATGTAGATAGGCACGTATCATCGGACGGGTAAATAATTCGAAGCCGACATAACAGGCCGATGGGTTCCCGGATAGGCCAAATAAGAGTTTCCCGTCCTTCACTGCAACGGTTGTCACACTGCCCGGACGCATACCTACTTTATTGAACAAAACTTCCGCACCAAGTTTTTGATAAATGGCTGGTAAATAGTCATAATCACCGACTGATACGCCGCCTGTTGTAATTAAAAAGTCTACTTTATTTAAGGCGTCGGCCACTTGCCTAAAACAAGTATCAAAATCATCATTGAATTGGCCAAAGTTAACAGGTTTCCCGCCGGCCCGTTCGATTTGGGCTGCGACCATATAGGTATTGCTGTTACGGATTTTCCCGGGTTGGAGTGGTTCATCTACCTTTAATAATTCACTGCCGGTTGCAATAATGCCAATCGCCGGTTTCGTGCTGACCGGAACTTGTTTATAACCGAATGTGGCAAGCAAGGCGACAACACCCGGATTTATATACGTTCCTTTTGGGGCAAGGACGGTGCCTTTTTTTGTATCCTCCCCGATTAAGGAAATATTGTCGCCCGATTTTACTTTCCGTCTCACTTGAATGAAAGGTTTTCCGTCTGTTTCAATTTCGCACACTAACTCGAGCATGATGACCGCATCGGCACCTTGGGGAATAGCTGCACCGGTCATAATTCGTACCGCTTGCCCCGGTTGCAGCATATAAGGAAATACACTGCCTGCCCCAATTTCACCGACCACTTCCAATTGAACGGGATTTGTGCTTGATGCATGTTCCGTATCCGCTGCAATGATCGCAAATCCGTCATACGGGGAGCGGTTAAAGAAAGGGACATCATGCGTAGCAATCAAATCGTCACCAAGAAACCGGCCAAAACTTTCTTCTATTGGAAGGAATTCGATTGAGCCGCTTTTTTGATAGGCCATTACTCGTTTGATCGCTTCATCCACTTTAATAGGTTTTCGTTTTTCTACCATTTTTGTTCCCACCTAACCGACTAATTGATAGTAAATAGTTTTTGCAATTTCTTTTGAGTTTGTGCCATGGATTAAAGCCCGTCCATCGCGGAAAAATACAATCCGGTATCCTTTATATTCAACAGAAACAAGATATGGATTGGTTTTTACCGGTCCAACCGTTTGTAGACGACCGGCTAAAGTTTCGATTTCATATGCTCGGTTCGAACGGATCTGGACCGTATTTCTGCCGCAAAGCACTTCTGATTTTGTTTGAAACTCATAGTTTAGATGTGGATAGCTTGGTTCATTTCCGCAAGTCGGACAGGTATCTTTTTTTGCACGTGCAACATTGATCATCTGGTACTGGTTATTCCATAAATCAAAGGTGACCAGTTTTGTCCGTAATGCTTCTGTATCCTCAACGAAAAGTTTAAGGGCTTCCGTTGTTTGATGGGCAGCTACCATTTGTACTGCCGGGGAGATGATTCCAACTGAGTCACAGGTGGCGTTCATCGCCGGTGTTATGTCCAGTAAACATTGGAGGCATGGGGTTTCATTGGGGAGAATCGTATAGCTCATCCCCGTACTGCCGACGCATGACCCCATAATCCAAGGAATATTCATTTTGTGGGTAAGATCGTTCAGGGTAAGGCGAATATCAAAATTATCGGTAGCATCCATGATAAGATCAACATTATCCAAGAGCGGGAAAAGGGACTCGCTTGTCGCATCCATTACATATGCATCAATTTTGACCATTGAATTGATGGCATGTAGCCGATTTTTTGCCGCTACTGCTTTTGGTATTTGGTCAAGGCAATCTTGTTCCGTGAATAAGGTTTGCCTTTGCAGATTGCTATATTCGACATAATCGCGGTCGATGATGGTAAGCTTGCCAATGCCGGCTCGAACTAACATTTCCGCATTCACCGATCCTAATGCCCCTAAGCCGACCATGAGCACATGTTTTTCACTAATTTTCTTTTGTCCGGCATCACCAATTGGTTTGAACTGTTTTTGCCGAGAATACCGATCTATCATAGCCGATGCTCCTTTCTGTTGCTGTCCTTTTGTTAATTAACCGCCGATATAGGACATTTCAATTTTTTTCCGGTTTCTTGCCGTCTCTTCTGTTCGTTCATCGGAGTATCTGTCCGTTCTCGCACCCCAAATCTGCATGATCGTTTCAGTCAGCTTATGATCGTCTGCACCGGATCTGAGTAATTGTTTTAAATCAAAGCCGTCTGTGGCAAACAGGCAAGTGTACATTTTTCCATCTGCCGCAAGTCTAGCTCTCGTACAAGTTGAGCAAAATGATTCAGAAACCGAGGTGATAAAACCGACTTCCGTATTTGTCCCTTTGTAACGATATCTTTTTGCCACTTCGCCTATATAGGACGGGTCGACAGGTTCCAATTCATAATGCGCTGAGAGAAGGGTGTAAATTTCTTTTTTCGTCATAACGTTTTTGAGGTCCCAGCCATTTGTAGAGCCAACGTCCATAAATTCAATATATCTTAAAGGGATGTCGTGCTGTTTGAAATATTCAGCCATAGGGAGAATTTCTTGTTCGTTCATTCCTTTTTTCACGACCATGTTTATTTTGATGTTGAGACCGACTTCTTTTGCTTTATGAATTCCTTTTAAAATATGAGTGGAAGGCACACCACTATCATTAATTTGCTGACATAATTTTTCATCAAGGGCATCGAGACTAACATTTATTCGCTTAAGACCGGCATTTTTTAAGTCGCCGGCTAATTTTTCAAGCAGAACGCCATTCGTAGTCAGTCCGATATCTTCCAATCCATCAATTTGTGTCAGCCGCTCGATTAAAAATGTGATGTTTTTTCTTAGAAGCGGTTCGCCACCGGTCAGACGGATTTTTTTTACCCCAAGAGAGACAAAAATTTTTGCCAAACGTTCAATTTCTTCAAAACTAAGGAGTTGTTCTTTCGGCATAAAGGCAAAGTCCCGTCCAAAAACCTCTCTTGGCATGCAATAGCGGCAGCGGAAATTACAACGATCCGTAACAGATATTCGTAAATCATGCATTGGCCTGCCTAATCTATCAGTTAACACCGTCATACGATGATCTCCTTTAATATGACTTCATATATTCATTTTATCGTTTTTTGGGAGTTTCTCTGTAAACTACATCACAATGTCACGAAAAATATGGATAAGCTCTTTTAAAGCATAATCCTTTTTATGATTAGTTTATTTTGGAATGGATAAAGTATGAGTGGGAAATAGAAAAAATCATTTATTTATAAGGATGAATTAAAAAAATTAATCGGAGTATAGTAAAGATATTAAAAACCGCTTAAAGCGAATCGAAGGACAAGTTCGCGGAGTACTTCGTATGCTGGACCAAGAGGAAGATTGTAAAGAAGTAATTACCCAATTAAGTGCAGCGAGAAGTGCTTTGGATCGGGCGATTGCACTAATAGTGGCGACAAACTTAGAAAAATGCATTCGTGAACAAATGGAAGAGGGAGAAGATCAAGCTCGTTCTGAGGTCATTAAAGAAGCGGTGCAGCTTCTCGTAAAAAGCAGATAAATCGATCGACCGGCTGGCATTTGGCATTGAAAGCGGGTTGTCCATGAATTAGTGTGGATGGCTATTCGAAAGTGCAATAAGAGGCGGCTCTCTGCATTTCAAAAAAGGGAATATCAGCAAGGCAGTTTGAAGGTCAGAATGCTGTTTAGAACATCGATTGAACCTTGAATAACGATTTTAAGGTTCATCAAACCGAAGCATATCTTTTGTTTTATCAGGAAAGAATCATTATAATGAATTCGGAAACGTCATGAGGCTCAATTAAAGGAGGTACATCAAATGGCGAACAATAAACGTATTCTCATGGTAGTGACCAACCATACAACGATTACGGATGATCACAAGACGGGACTTTGGCTGGAAGAGTTTGCGGTGCCTTATTTGACCTTTAAGGAAAAAGGATATGATGTCAAAGTAACGAGCATTAACGGCGGAGAAGTTCCTCTTGATCCAAATAGCATAAAAGAAAAAAATCCGGATTGGGTTGAAGCGGAAAAAGAATTAAAAAACACAGCGAAATTAAGCAAAGAAGATGCCGCTGGATTTGATGCAGTGTTCCTCCCTGGAGGGCATGGCACCATGTTTGATTTTCCGGATAATGAAACGTTGCAATATGTTTTGCAGCAATTCGCCGAAGATGGAAGAGTCATTGGCGCTGTTTGCCATGGTCCGGCGGGGCTTGTCAACGTCACCTATAAAGACGGTACTCCATTAGTGAAAGGGAAAAAAGTAGCCGCTTTTACGAATGAGGAAGAAAGGGAAACGCAGCTGGACAGACATATGCCATTTTTACTGGAATCCAAGCTGCGTGAAAAAGGGGCGAACTTTGTTTCGGGTGAAAAGTGGTCCGATTTCTCTGTCCGCGACGGAAATTTGGTAACAGGACAAAATCCACAATCCAGCAAAAGCACGGCTGAAAAAGTGATTGAAGCGATTGAAAATCAGGAATAACAGACCTGGAACTGTTCTAAATAGAAGTTGAATTTACGATTTTTCACACCGTTCGTCTTGTTGAACGGTGTGTTTTCCTTGTGAATGGAAAAATAAGACAAATGAATGGATGGATCCTGATAGTAGTCGAATCTATAAAAATGTGCTATAGTAAACAATCAGAATGATGAATGATCATTTGAACAACTCCATAAGAAATCCGTGCATAACGCGCGGGAGAGGTTCGCGAACTCCCTCTATAAAAAACTAAGGAGAGACATCCGGCCAGGAAACAATGTCCGGGCTGCCGTTCTGCATGTCTGTCAAAGCACGTTTCCCTTTAGTTCGTACGAAATGGAAAGGTGCTTTTTATTTGATTTGATTTTAAAAGCGGCAGTCAGTTATTTGTTTCTTTGCTGATGGATGGGGGAGGTTGCGTCATTTTTCTGCGCAATCTTTTTTATTATGTTGACGATTGCTCAATTATGGACTTCGTGGACCCGGAAGGCCTTGTTCAAATGGAGAAAGAATTCAATAATGACAATTTATATAAGAAAAGGTGAAGATCATGTTGAATGAGGAAAAAGCGGTTGTGGTATTCAGCGGAGGACAAGATAGCACAACATGCTTATTTTGGGCTTTGAAAAATTTTCAAGAAGTTCAAGCGGTGACTTTTGATTACGGACAACGTCACCGAAAAGAGATAGAAGTGGCAAAAACGATTGCTCATGATCTTGGAGTGAAGCACACAGTGCTGGATATGTCTTTATCGGTAGGTATAAACTGATTTTTTTGTTTATAATGAAATAATAGTGATATAGATTGAAAGTTTAACATTTATATTTTTTGGGTTTTGAAAGGCAGGGGTATCACTTGCATATGCTTCAAAATAAAAAACTTTTTTTAATCTGGATGGCACGAATGATTTCAGGCTTGGGCGATTGGATCTTTCTCATCGCAATGCCACTATATATTTTTGATATTACTAAATCAACTATTGCCACAGGTTCCATGTTTATTATTCAAATGTTACCCCGATCGATATAATCGAAGAAAAATTATGATTATAACAGATATTTGCTCTGCCTTAATTCTACTAATGATTACCACTTACACATATGTTATAGAGTTTTCTATTTTATTTATAGCTGTAATGTTCTCTCTTCTGAATATTTGTAATAACATATTTTTTCCACCTTCAAGGGCTTTTATGCGCTCGACTTTACCTGAAGAAAAATTGGTTCTTGGCAATAGTTTATAAGGATGGGCGTAAAACCCCTACGCCTTTAGGCTAGGGGATGTAAGCCCT
>NZ_JAJCHL010000091.1:0-11629 GCF_020554505.1 Caldibacillus sp. 210928-DFI.2.18 | reverse complement strand
CAATTTTAACAAGAGGTGCTGTTGATTTATATGCGTTGTTTGAATGGGGGCTTACTTAGTAACTATGCAAAGGAGTTTTTTGAATGGGAAGCGGAAAAATAGATTCAGATAAAAAGGTTTTACAGAAAATTTTTTCACCAGATTTTTGGTTTTTAATTCCAGAATATCAACGCTCATATGTATGGCAAACTGAAAATATCATTGATCTCATTGATGATTTATACTATGCATTTACTTATAAAAATGAAAATGAATATTTTCTAGGTTCTCTTGTACTAAAAAGAACAGACAATGATGAATTTGATGAATATGAAGTGCTAGACGGACAACAACGTCTTACTACATTCTTTCTGATGTTTGCGGTTTTAAGAGATTTACTAGAAAATCCTTCATATAAAGATACTCTACAACAAAAGATTTATCAAAGAGCAGATGAATTACTTATGATACCAGAAAGACAACGCATTACATATCAAATTCGGGATGATGTAGAAGGCTTTATAAAGAAATATGTTATTGAAGAGAATGGTACTAGTTTAATTGATGATTTAAAAGGAGAACGGGAAAAGGATAATATATCGATTTCAAACATGGCAAATGCTTTATTAGTTCTAAGGGAACAACTGCAGGAAAAGGATAATTTAGATAAGTTTGTCCAATTTATTTTAAACAAGGCACTACTTATTTATGTTTCAACAGATAATACTGAGGATGCATTTCGAATGTTTACGATTTTAAATGATCGTGGAATTCCATTAACAAGTGCTGATATTTTAAAATCCATGAATATTGGTCATCTAAATAATGATAAAGATATTAAGAAGTATGCAAAATACTGGGAAGAAATAGAAGGTAGATTTGGAGAAGGTTTTGATCGTTTTTTTAATTTCATAAGAACAATTATTGTTAAGGAAAAAGCAAGGTCTAATTTACTTGATGAATTTGAAGAAAAAATTTATAAGCTAGGTAAACTTAAAAAAGGTCATGATACATTGGAGTTTATCAAACAGTATGACGAAGTGTATCAAAATGTAATAGAGCTGGAAGATAACGAATTAAGTAATCAATTCAAAAACCTTATTACAATCATGAAAATTGGGCTTCGGTCAGAGGATTGGATTCCAGCCATAATGTTTTATTATGCAAAATTTAAACATCAAAAATTAGATGAGTTCTTAAAGAAATTAGAATTTAAATTTGTTGGTGATTGGGTAGTAGGTGTTAATCCAACTCCGCGACTTGAAGCAATGAATACCATTTTAAAGGCTATACAAAAAGCAAATAATCCAGATGAACTATTGGAAAACAAAGATATATTTAAAATTGACCTAGATGAATTTAAAAGAAATATAAGCAGTGATATTTATAAAAAACAGTATGCAAAGTATCTTTTGTTGAAAATAGAATACTTAAAGAGTGACAATACCGTTCACTTATCAGGATATAAAAATATTAGTGTGGAACATATTTTACCACAACATCCTAATTCTGAAAGTCAATGGACTAAGGACTTTACAGAAGAGGAACATAAATTCTGGGTAGATAAAATTGCGAATCTCGTATTAATCAATAAGAGGAAAAACAGTTCTTTAAGTAATCTGGATTTTATTGAGAAAAAGAAACGTTATTTAAATGGTCGTATTGATGTATTTCGTGCAAATAAAGTATTTATTGACCAGAAAAATGAATGGACACCAGAAGTTCTTAGGAAACGGGAAAATGAGATTGTTGAAATGTTAATCAAAAACTAGGCAATTTTTAACCTGTTTACTTATGTGGGAGGTAATTATGTGTCTCAGGGCAATCAGAAAAACCTAGTTCAGTTTTGCCTTGAACTTGGTTCTGTTGTTAACGAAATACTTGATGGTAGCGATGAATTGTTGTCTGCCCTTGAAGAACTTTTTGATTTATACCAACCAAGATCACGCGAAGAGGCAAAAGATTTTTATGATATTAGATTTAAATTGCCAGATTCTGTCGGTTTACTATGTGGTATTCAACAAATAATAATTCCAGATGACGACGAATTTTATGATTCAGTGGCACCGTTAAGTGATACTGCCCTTGATGTTGCCCAACGTATGGTAAGTGCTAGTGTAATAATCAATGATATCATTACCATGTATTTCGAACCTCATGAATATGATATGTATATTCATTTATACCTTGCAATGCTGGAACCTATATCTAACAACATTTCCTATATGCGTAGTAAATTGGAAGAACTTTATAAGGAAACTAGCAAAAAATGGCCAGACCTAATAGTATCAGACTATGACACAGATCAGGAAGAAGATCTAGTTCTACCCGGAGATGTAGAAAGCTTTCAAATTATGAGAGACATCCTTGTCAAAACCTTTATGGAATATACTAAGGAACATGAATCAGAACGAATTTCTGAATTTTTTATGGCAATTCAAGATTACCTTGAAGCCTTTGCAAATGGAGTCGAACCTGAGCAGGAATTCGATTTTGGTTTTGTTTATAAAACAAGAGACTACCCTCATGAGGTTAGATATGTAGATTTCCATTTTGAACTAGGGGTGCTTCAAGTGTCATCTGGTGGTACTGTTTTTACTGAATATATAGGAAGCGATAGTTACACTGATTGGATTTATAGTATAGGGCTAAATGGTAGGGATGAAGGGAATTACGATTATCAGTTTATGACAGTACTTGAATTAGTTCGATCCGGCGCAAAGTTAACTATTGCAGAACCAGACGAGTATTTTTGATTACGAAGAGATGAATAACAAAAGTAAATAAGAAGCTCGTTATTCAAAAAATATTTATGTTCTTTCACTTACATCCTTGTAATGAAAATAATCTACTCATGGCTATAATGTAGATACTTTCTTTGTGTTTTATTCAATTTAAAATAGACGATTCAATAAAAATTATTGGAATTAATGATTAATTTTAATGCATAAGAGTTTACAAGTTCTAAAATAGTAACGGGAAGATTAAATTTTGTATAAGCGGATATAATAATTATTGTCGATGAATTGCAACAAGGACATTAAAAAGAAAAAGGATTTATAGATCGAAGCTATCTTTCGGTAATGTGAGTAGTATTATTATAATTTATTCGGTAAAGTAAGTATCGAGGTATCCTTCGATGCTTGCTTTACCGAATTTTATTGTTAAGAATCCATTGATAACAAAGGGTTTCAGTAGTTCATAGATTTTACACATTAAGGTCTTTAGCCAAATGCTCGGTAAAGTAAGCAGCAATAAGATAATTTTTTCGATAAAGTGAGCAGTGGAAATTTAAAATGGAGGTATTGGAGATGAGAGATCCGAAACGGATTCCAAGAATTTTAGCGCTTTTGTTCAAGATATGGGAGCAACAACCGGATTTACGATTTAATCAGTTAGTTCAAAACCTACAATCCATATATTCACAGCAAAATAATAATTTTGGTAAAAGAAATTTCTATGAAAAGAATGGGGAGATTACTTACCAGAATTATTATATAGATTTATTTTACTTGGAGGATGACCAGTGGGAACAATTTTTAAGAGATTATTGGTCGGAAATCGAAGCAGAGTTGCAAGAGAGAGAAAAGCAAATTACTCCTGAAGTAATAGATGATATTGTCGAACTATTTATTGAAGCATTTAGTATTTCATCTTCAATTTGATCAATGAACCTTTCTTTTTCTGCCAATTTATTCTTAACCTCTCTAGAGTCTTTAAGTTTCTTATATTTCGACAAAATATTGTCGTTTTTTTCTGTTAAGTAAAATATAATAAATTATGAATATATTTATGTAACTTAGGATGCAATATATGTGAAATTTGATAGATATTATTTTTTAATTCAATAACTTTGAAAGGTGCGTTCTTTCATAAAGGTCTTTTTATATTAAAACAATATGTTGAGTGGTCAGATTTTTGTTGGCTGTAGGATAGATGTAGCAATGAGAGGAGAAAACCGTAATGGAATATTTCATAATAGGGATTATCGTTGTTATTGCTGCTGTGGGTGTTCTTATTTATCGGAAACGAAAACAGCAAAGCGAAACAAGCGAAAATGCTATAATTACAAAACAGAAGTCTAATCTTGCCAACTCAGAACAAGTTAATGAAACAATGAATCAGCTCATGATTCAATTAGAGCAGTTGCCAGCTGAATCAATAAATGATTCTAAGCTGATGAAGATAACTGATAGCAAGCTATTAGCACGAGTTAATAATCTGGTACCAGAGTTGTTTCAAGCGGGAAATGCCGCAGTTAATGCAGTGCAAGCTGCTCAAGCAAACACGCAAGTGTTATACCAAGCAATTATCCCTGCAGGAGCAAAACTTGCTGACTCAAAAGATATGGCCGGTGCTGTTCGTGGTTTTTATCATGGAGCTGAAGGTGTGAAAGGACACGCAAATCTTGTTGAAGTACAACGAAATGCCAATGTTGCTGCAAATGTAGCATCATCAGCAATGAATGTGGCGTCAATGGTTGTCGGTCAATATTATATGTCACAAATTGATGCAGAGCTTGGTGAAATTAACGCTAAAATTACTAAAATTTCGGATTTTCAAGAT
The DNA here is from genome assembly GCF_020554505.1 of Caldibacillus sp. 210928-DFI.2.18. NCBI lineage: Bacteria > Bacillati > Bacillota > Bacilli > Caryophanales > Bacillaceae > Caldibacillus > Caldibacillus sp. 210928-DFI.2.18. The sequence continues at coordinate 7,084 of NZ_JAJCHL010000091.1, read as the reverse complement.
AATGAATATAAAAGTAAGGTATTTGCGCTTGTAGCACAAATTCAAAAGATGGCAAAGTTCCAAATAGATATTCTTGATAATGATGAACTAAGACTTACCGAAATTGATAATATTAATAGATGGGAGCAAGAGTGTATTCAGCTCTTGGGACAAGCCAACCTTACCATTGCAGGATTTGCAAAGAAAAAAGACCTTGATTATAAGCAATACGAAAAAGAACTTGCAGAGGCACAAAACTGGTTTGTTTATCAAGAAACATTGATGCAAGTATTGATAAAAATTGCTGAATTAAAACACACATTATATCTTGGCGCAGTTACAAGAGAACAGTGTTTCGCATTGCTTCCTACATATTCAAAGCAAGTTCAAAGCGCATTAGACCAGTTAAGCAGATGGCATCAAACTCAGGTTGAAAAGCTTAAAATAAACGTTAATGAAAATAGCAGAAAAAGAACGGGATTAGATGGAGTTATTTATTTTATTCCGGGCTTGATAAACGAAGAGAAAAAGTTCCGTTCTGTTTCTGATATCACTGTAAAAAAGATTGTTGAGCAGACAAATGGATATGTACCTCAAAACTTTGATTTGATAGATTTATTCCAAAAAGATGTGAAAATCATTGCAAAAGACGGAAAGTTGTATTATCTTCCGCAAAATACACCATAAACATTAACAACTTGCAATCGGAAAAACAGAGACAGTATTATTTCGGATGAAGATAAGTTATATCTATCGAAATGGCACGACGATCAGAATATCATGAAAATGTAATAGTCAGATATATTCAAACAGGAAAAATAATAGAAAAAAGCAAAGGTTATTTACGTAGACTACCCAATAACGTGTATTGGAAAATCTAATATGATAATAATTGTTTATTTAGTGTTGTAAGGTAAACACTGCTACATCTTACAATTAACTGTCTGCGATTACCAATCAAGCCATGTTGAGTGCGTAGTATTGATGTCAAGGGTGGAGAAATAGGACTATTCAAAGCACTGAGAAATAAAGGGTTTTCTGACATTGCAGCCTTCTCTCGGGAATTTTGTCGAGAATGTTCATGTCAGGAAGCCCTTATTTTTATTCTTGGAGGAAACATATTGGATACATTAAGAAACGTCCCGGTGATTCAAGTTAATTTTGACAGGTCACTGCTTATTATCGGATAACAATATATGGTCTCATCATCTCATAATCCTCGTGCTCCAAAATATGACAGTGCCATATATATAACCCGGTAAATGGTCCGAACTCCATGATTATTCGAGTAACTTGCTTCGGATTAGCTCGAACGGTATCTTTCCATCCTCGTTCTTGTGGTTCCGGCGGCATTGCCGGACCTGTATATTCGATAACTTTCTCCTTGTTAAACTTATCAACATCGAAATTTCTTCGGTCAAGTATTTGAAAATCAATTAAGTGAAGATGAATTGGGTGTGAATCATCAGTTACGTTGATGAGGTACCATATTTCGGTTGTCCCTAATTTTGGGTTTTCTGATATGGGTGCATCCCATGGTTTATTGTCCAATAGCATCCATTCACGACCGTACTGATCCATATTATCATTTAATGTTAGGTATCTTATCCTCGTAACTGACTGTTCCTTTATTTTTGGAACAGGTACCATATAAGCCGGAATTGTACTAGTGTCAACACTTGATAAAGGAAGAGTTACTCTAAATTGCATCACTTGACCAACCGTTAATGGATCCGGTTTGTCACCCCCTGGAAAAGGAGCGGGGGCATCATTTGTCATGATAATATTCTTCCCTTCTAAATTGGTAAAATCAATGATCACATCTGCCCTTTCTGCAGGGGCTAACATGATTTCCCTGATACCAATTGGATATTCCAGCAACCCTCCATCAGTCGCAATTTGATACATAAATTGTCCAGAATCAAGCTTAATCCTATAGAAACGAGTGTTGGATGCGTTTAAAAGCCTAAAGCGGTATTTACGTGGTTCCACTTCTAAATAAGGCCATACTTTACCATTTACTAGAATCGTATCCCCAATAAATTCAGGAATAATAGACGTTTCTAATTCAGGAATCGGTTTTTCTGGTTGCTTTGGGTAGTAAAGAGAACCATCCTCATTAAATGTCTTGTCTTGTATCATAAGAGGAATCTCATATTTCCCACTCGGTAAATTCAATGAACGTTCCCGATTTTCTCTGATAAGATAAAATCCTGCTAAACCTGCATAAATATTTAGCCTCGTAATACCAATCGTATGGTCATGATACCATAAAGTGCAGGCATGATTACAATTATCATATCGATATATTTGCTTTCTAAAATAAGGCCCCACTTGTTTGAATCCCTTTGTAAACCAAGCCTCTGGGTAGCCATCGCTTTCCCATTCAACACAAGCACCGTGTACGTGTACGACTGTTCTTACATCAGGCACGTCCCAATGGGCACCATGAACCGTATAATCGATTGGAAAAAGATGCTTATCAGGAAGATTGTTAATCCATTTAATAAACACTTTTTCTCCACTTTCGACTTCAATTGTAGGTCCTGGATATCCATTTTCGTACCCCCAAACAGTTGAGTTATTTAACTGACTATGAAGTGATTGACTGAATTCAGTCATATTTACTTCGTAGTAAGTATAAAACTGATCTTTCCATCGAGGTTTTAAAATAGGTGGAATGGGCAGTTCGTCTACAAATTTAGAGAGAATCATAATTTGCCTCCTTGATTTAAAGGGTCGTTAATGCAAGAAATTTGCCACCCCATAGTTTTAGATTAATTGGAGACCTCTTTGCAGTGTCTTGACGAAGGGGTCCACCTTATATTGACCCACACACTAAATGACCTTGGATAAGCAAGTCATGGTTATCAAAATGTTTAATAATCGTGAGGACGACTGTAAAAAGTCGTTTTAAAACCGTTATCCTATTTCCTGATTAGTCTAAATAGAAAAATTGAAGGTTAGCATATTTGCGAACCCTAAGAAAAAATTAAATGGACTTCCACACTGTGTATAGAAGTCTTTTTGTCTGTTATTATTTAGATTATTGGATAATTCAGCTCGTAACTTGGGTAGCAATAGTATGGTGGTCTAAGTGCGATTTTAGACATTGGCCAGGAATCTTCCATATAGACCATCTTTACTTTTTCATTGGAATGGTTTACTAGCAATAGCTTTACTTCTGGATTAAATTCATATCTCAAAATGGTAACCTCCTTCCATTAGGAATGAGTGGATTCGCCCCCGTCAACATGAAGAACTTGACCAGTAACAAAACGAGAATCATCAGAAGCAAGATAGACATAGGTTGGTGCGAGTTCAAATGGATGGGCAACTCGTTCCATTGGATTAAATGCTCCATATACGGCGACTTGGTCTGACGAGAAACTTGCTGAAATAAGTGGAGTCCAAATTCGGCCGGGGGCGACGGCATTAACTCGGATCCCTTGTTTTACGACATTTTTAGCTAAGGCACGTGTCCAACCAACTATTGCGCCTTTTGTGGCAGTATAATCAATCATTTGCTGCTCACCTACATACGTCACCACTGAAGAAGTGCCAATGATTGAACTGCCTGGTTTTAAATAAGGAAGCGCTGCTCTTGTTGTGTAAAAATGAGAGTATATATTAACTTTGAAGGTGTCATCGAATTGTTCATCTGTAATGTCAAGCAGACTTAGTTGTTGGAATTGGATACCAACGTGGTTACAAAGAATATCGAGACGTCCAAACGTATTTACTGTTTGTTCTACAATGGAGATACACTGTTGTTTGTCTCGCAAGTCGCCAGGTAGTAGTAAACAACGTTGTCCGAGTTGTTCAATCCTCGTTTTTGTTCTGTTTGCATCCTCATGTTCATCTAAGTATGAAATGGCAACATTTGCTCCTTCTTTAGCAAACGCAATTGCTACAGCTGCACCAATACCACTGTCACCTCCTGTAATAAGTGCTACTTTTCCTGTTAACTTCCCACTCCCTTTATAGTTCGGGTTTTCGATAATTGGAAGGGGTACCATAAATTTTTCCACTCCGGGATGGCGTAGCTGGCGCTGTTCAGGTAAACTTATCGGAATTTCTTCGTAACGTGTTATTTTCCCATAGTTAGGGTACATGGGATAAGGATGAGTTTTCATATTCGCTTTAAACATTTGTTGCATTTGCTTTATTTGGTCTAATTGACGACTTTGATCCTTTTGATCCATGGAAACCTCCTATAGAAATGATTTTCTTTTATAGAATGTTTATGCTGTTCACTAAAAATAAAGTATAAAAATTGTGGAAAAAGTTGTTTGCTTTCGAAACATAAGCGTATTCTTCTTCAAAAGAGAGACCTTTTTTCTTTATTGAACTGACCTTTAGAACAAAGCGCTTTACTCAACATTCTACCCCTTTAACGGGTCAACTTATTGTTAATTAACAGTCTTTAATTGTGTTAGTATTATGTAAAATCTATATAGTTAAATGATGCGTCACAACAAAGCATTAAGTTATAATAAATATAGTATTTGATTAAGCGTCCCAATGTAAGAAAAAGTGAAGAGCGTGAGGGAGTGGATAGAAACATAATTCTCTATATTGCAGTGAGTTTAGACGGGTATATAGCAAGGACCAATGGAGCAGTTGACTGGCTAAGTGGTAGTAGTGGGGATCCAAATGTAGATTTAGGATTTGAGGAATTTTATAGTTCAATAGATACGGTTGTTATGGGTAGAACAACATATGAACAAGTTATTAATGAATTATCGCCCAATGTTTGGGTATATGAAGGTAAGAAATGTTATGTAGCAACAACAAAAAATTATGAACCTGATAGTAGGGCAGCGTATATATCAGAGGATATTACTGGGTTTATTAAAAATCTAAAAAAACAACAGGGGAAGGATATATGGCTTGTTGGCGGAGCAAAGTTAATTGATCAATTTATTAAACAAAACTTGGTAGATAAGTATATTATAACAATAATACCAACAATTTTGGGTGAAGGGATTCCTCTATTTTTAGGGGAAAATCCAGAAATTCAACTTAAACTTATTGGAACAAAAACGAATGATGGTATGGTTGAACTTATGTACGTGCAAAGATGATATTAAATCATCTTTTGATAGGAATGCAAAGTATTTAAAATCCATTAAAGAGGGTTACTTGAAAAAACTAGGTCTCATTTTAAAAGAAAAGCGAGGAGTATTATGGGCATTAACTATAAGCAGTGTCCAAAATGTGGATCTAAAAATACATTGAAAATTTTGTATGGTATGCCAACCAGGGAAGTTTTCCAAAAGCAGAAGCAGGAGAAATTAAACTAGGTGGATGCAGAAAAATAGTTGGTGGCCCAGAATACTACTGTAAAGATTGTGAGAGTGAATGGAATAAAGAACAGGCTGTTGATGCTGCTTATCATAAAATCAAGGGACTAAAAGCGTCATTTGGCGGTTACTTCGAAGGCTATTACCCCTGATTGGTTTTATTTTTTGATGATTTCAGCGGATATTCCGGCTACAATGACATTTGCGGGTGATGTTCCACTCCGGATAAAAATTTTAAAAAGCAGTCCTACATTTTTATTTAAAAAATGTAAAACATCCCATCTTCATTTGTTTTTTCAAGAAGATGGGGTTTTTGATAGGAAATATATGTTCATCTAAAAATACGCTGCACCGCTATTTGTAATTTCTCAAATAGATAAGATTGAACAATTTCGTTCTGTTTGAAGGTCGTGAATTCTTGAATATTTTGTTCTGCAAAAAGATACACAGTGACTTCCTTGTTGTCAGGATTCGCAATCCAATATTCCTTCACACCACAGGACATATAGAGATCGAGTTTCTTAATCAAGTCCTTTCTTCTTGTCCCCTTGGAAAGCACTTCAACAATTAATGTTGGAACCCCTTTGTAATAATCGTTGTCATCCAAATTTTCTTCCAGGTCACAAATCACCATTATATCCGGTTGCACGATATTGATTTGTTCTGGTGTTCTCCTGAGTTCAATATCATAGGGGGCAACTATTGGCGTGCAATTGCTTCCTTGAAAATAATTGTAGAAACTCCCGTAAATTTCCCCAACTGCTATTTGATGTGCAGTTTTTGGTGAGGCAAGTAAATAAATTTCCCCATCAATGTACTCGTATCTTTCATCGGAATCATGCCACAACTGCAAAAATTCCTCATAAGTAGCTTTCTTTCCATAGCCATATAATGGTGCATTTTCATGAACCTGATTTACTGCACGACCATGATCTTGAAGTTGATCATTCAAGGCGGTAAGTTTTGCAATTTCAGTACCATTGCGAGTGATAATAATATCTTCCTGTGCAGCTAACATTAAATACTTTCCAAAGTTATTTTGTAGTTCAGTGGAGTTGACCTTCAATTAAAAGCACCTCCAGCGTTAGTTAAAGTAGCTAATCTAGCTTATAATAATATACAATTAAGATGGCTATGTTTGCAAATGATGTGAAGGGAGTTCTGAAGCCAAAATGATGATAGAGTTCTGATAAACGAAACCTGTGACTCTTTTACAACGTATATATTAAGCGTATTTAATCATTCTTAACATGAAGATGGAGGTGGAAAAATTGGGATTTATTCAAATAACCAAAGGTAATATCGAAACCGAACATATATGCTGTGCTTTAGGGGCAAAACAGTATGAACATGCAGTTAGCGAGAAGAAAAAGTGGCTGACGGAACGAATGGATGAAGGGTTAGTTTTTTATCGTTTAGATGAACGTGCAAAAGTATTTATTGAGTACTTGCCCGCTGAGATGGCGTGGGTTCCTATTGAAGCACCGAATTATATGTATATTAACTGTTTATGGGTTTCAGGAAGACATAAAAATACTGGGTATGCCAAGCAACTGTTAGACTATTGCAGAAATGATGCCATTAACCGTGGGATGGATGGGATTGTACATATTGTAGGGAAGAAAAAATATCCGTATTTAAGTGACGGGCGTTTCTTTGAACATATAGGGTTTGAAATAGTAGACCAAGTAGAACCATATTTTCAATTAATGGCATTGACATGGAATAAACATGTTGTCCCTTCTTTTAACGGATTTCCGAAAGAAGTCTCCCATCCTCAAGGAATGTGCAGGGCGTAG
>NZ_JAJCHL010000090.1:0-12064 GCF_020554505.1 Caldibacillus sp. 210928-DFI.2.18 | reverse complement strand
AGGGGTGTCGTCGCCAAAAAAAGAAGTTTCCGGCGCAAAAACGACGACGAGAAAGAGTCTCGTCGCCAAAAAGTGGAGTTTCTCACTTCAAAATGACGATGAGAAGGGGTCTCGTCGCCAAAAAATAGCATTTCCCGCCTCAAAATGACGACGAGAACGGCCCCCTTCCCCAAAAGCAATAAATTTCCTCCTAACCCAAAGACAGTTTTTTCACTGGTCTCGGTTTCCTCCATCAACTTGTCTGTATTTCTTCTTTCTGATCGAGCCCCTTTAAATATTCCAGTTTCTGTTGGGTTTGCGGTTTGCCGACTTGTTCATCAGCATGATAAGAGGTGCGGACAAATGGGCCGGATTCACAATGTTTGAATCCTTTCGCCAATGCAATTTCTTTCAATTCGGCAAATTCATCCGGATGATAGTAACGCTCAACTCTTAAATGCTTTTTCGTGGGTTGCATATATTGCCCGATTGTCATAATATCCACATGATGAGCTAGCAAATCGTCCATTGTTTCAAGAATCTCATCTTTTGTCTCCCCTAGTCCGACCATAATACTTGATTTTGTCGGAGTTTCAGGACTGATTTCTTTTACCCGTTTCAATAATTCAAGGGAGCGGTCATATTTGGCGATGGCACGAACTCTCGGGGTCAAGCGGCGAACAGTTTCCACATTATGGTCAAAAATATCCGGCTTACTGTCCATCAATGTTCGTAAGCTTTCATAATCGCCTTTCATATCAGATGGCAAAATTTCAATCGTTGTACCCGGACTTTTCCGGCGAATGGCGCGAACCGTTTCCGCAAACACAGCTGCACCGCCGTCATTTAAATCATCGCGGGCTACCGATGTGACAACGACATGCTTTAATCCCATGACGCTCACCGAATCAGCTACTCGCTCAGGTTCCGCCAAATCCAGTTCTGTCGGTCGGCCGGTAGCGACTGCACAAAAACGACAGCCGCGCGTACAAACATTTCCTAAAATCATGAATGTAGCTGTGCCTCGTTCACTCCAGCATTCATAAATATTCGGGCATCTGGCTTCTTCACAAACCGTATTTAATCGATTGCCTTTAACCAAATTTTTAATATTACCGTAAGATTGCGTCGTATTCAATTTGATTTTCAGCCATTCCGGTTTCCGTATGTATTCAGTTTCCTGTGCCAATGGTTTCACGCTCCTTGGTGGTATAATAATTCCACAAATCTGTCGCATATTTGCTCTGAGCTAACTTCTGAATTTCCTCCCACTGGTCATCCGTTAATGTCAACGGAGAAAGGTGAATTCCGAGCCCGGTCTCAAAACCTTTTTTGAAAGCTGCCACCATCGTCTCATATGTCAAAGTTTTATTTATTACATCTTTGATAGAGGTAGCCTTAGCAGCAAACTTTTCCTTCCGTCTTTTCCGCATCTCATCCGAGGAAAAAGCAAACAAATCAAAAAGCATATCAGTATCAAGACTCATTGGTAAAGACCCATGCTGCATAAGAACACCGCTCTTCCTCGTTTGTGCATTTCCGCAAATTTTCTTTCCATCGACAATCATTTCATAAAAAGATGGTTTTTCAAAACAGATGGCCGAACGTTCTTGGTCAATTTCTCGTTCGGGAATCGCAAATTCTGCCGGAACTCCTAAATTCCTATATCCTTCCAAAATGCCTTGGGATAAAACATAATACGCCTTCGTGACCGATTTCGGGATACCCGGATCACGTTCAGAAATCACAAGACTATACGTTAATTCATCATCGTGGAGAACTGCACTTCCACCGGTTAAACGTCGGACAAATTCACAATCATATTTTTTTACTGCATCAAAATTTATAGTTTTTGCCCTTTGAAAATAACCAATGGATAAAGTCGGTTTATTCCACCCGTAAAATCTGAGTGTCGGTGGAATGTTCCCTTGACTGTGCCAATTCAACAAACATTCGTCAAACGCCATATTGACAGCCGCACTTAGATGACCGGTGTCAATAAAGGCCCACTCGGTTTGCAATAAAGATTCCTCCAATCGGGAATGTCACAAATATCCATTTAATCCCAAATTTTAGTATTCCCTATTATTTTAGTATAATTTATTTAAAATGTATATAATTAATCACCAATTATGAATCGTTTATGGTATCTTTGAATTTTAGAACGACAATCAAGTGTTTTTCCAATTAGCACTTGCAATAGGTAAGTAGGTTTCATTGGATTGTATTATGTTTTCGCCGATCATTTATTTTTAAAAACGCCAAGATTCCCAATCCGCTGTACAGCTTCAACTAATCGGGCTTCATCCATTAATAAACCGACCCGGATGAACCCCTCTCCGTACTTGCCAAAACCATTACCGGGTGCAACCGCCACATCAGCTGCATCCAACAAATAATCAGCAAACGATTGACTGGTAAACCCATCCGGTACCGGAAGCCATGCGAAAAATGATCCTTTTGGGGCAGTAACATCCCAGCCGATTTGTTTGCATGCATCAACAAAAGCATTGCGCCTAGATTCATAGCGAGCAACTAACTCTTTTACACATGTTTGATCCCCGCTTAATGCGGCAATGGCTGCTTTTTGCACTGCGGGAAAAAGGCTGACATAAAGATGATCCTGAATCAAGTTTATTGCTTCGATAATGGTCGGGTTACCAACTGCGAATCCGACGCGCCAGCCGGCCATATTATAAGTTTTGGACAAAGTATACATTTCCACACCAATATCCTTTGCGCCATCCGCTTGCAAGAAACTAACCGGTTTTTTTCCGTCGAACCCAATGGCACCATAAGCGAAATCATGCATGACCGTTATCTCATGTTTTTTTGCCAATTTCACAGTTTGATTGAAAAAGTCAAGATTCGCAACAGCTCCGGTCGGATTGTTCGGGTAATTTAAGTAGAGCAGTTTTGCCGCATCCAATACATCACTGGAAATGGCATTATAATCCGGTAAAAAGTGATTTTCATCCTTCAATGGAAACAGCTCATATTCTACGCCTGCCAACACAACTCCCGATAAATAATCCGGATAGCCCGGGTCCGGTAAAAGCATGAGGTCGCCCGGGTTAAGTAAGCACATGGGAAGCTCGACCAAACCCGCTTTTGCGCCAAAAAGAATGGCCACTTCACGCACCGGATCCACATCTACATCATATTCTTTTTTGTAAAAATCACACACCGCTTCCTTTAATTCGAGAAGTCCGCGGAATGGTGAATATTTGTGCGTATTTGGATCTTCAACCGCTTTTTGTAATGCTTGAACGATATGTTTCGGTGTCGGTTGATCCGGATTCCCTTGGCCGAGGTTAATGACATCACGACCATCCTCAATGGCTTTATTCACCTTTCCGACCAAGTTTGCAAAGAATTGGGTCGGTAAACTCTTTAGCTTTTCTGAGTAGTCCATTTTATCTCACCTTTTGTATGGAAAATTGGTTTACATAATAAAGTTTATTTTAAAAAAACGAACAAAATTGGTGTTATACATGAAAATCGTTAGCATTATCCATCCAAAGAATAATTGAATATGTTTGCAATTTTAACACTAATTTTATAATCTAAAAATATATATGTCTAGTGGGTGATGATAATGAAAATGGCAATTGTACAGATGGATATTGCTTTTGGTGAACCGGAAAAAAATTTTTTGCAAGTAGAAAGTTTTATTTTACAAGCGGCTGAGCAAGATGCCGATGTGATTGTTTTCCCGGAAATGTGGAATACGGGATATGCGTTGAAAGACCTCGAAACGTTGGCAGATAAAAACGGAGAGCAGACAAAAAATATGCTTAGCCGACTTGCAAAACAACACGCTATACATGTTGTCGGCGGTTCTGTTGCAACAAAAAAAGCTCAAGGGTTCTTCAACACGATGTATGTGGCAAACAGGAATGGGGACATTGTCGCAGAATATGATAAAGCCCATTTATTTCCGTTAATGGATGAACCTGTTTATATGCAGCCCGGGCAAGCGAAAAATATTTTCAAACTGGATCGTGTAGAATGTGGCGGTGTTATTTGTTTTGATTTACGTTTCCCGGAATGGATTCGGGCACATGTGCTTGATGGAGCGAAAATAATGTTTATCCCGGCTGAGTGGCCGAAACAACGGGTGGATCATTGGGAAATCTTGTTGCAGGCCCGTGCAATTGAAAATCAATGTTTCGTTGTAGCAGTCAATCGGGTAGGAAATGACCCGGATAATGAATACAATGGGCATTCGATGATTATTTCACCGTGGGGAGAAGTGTATTTAAGCGGTGAAGAAGGAGAAGGCATCTTTTATGCAGATATCCCGCTAGACGAGGTTGATCGTGTTCGAAACACCATTCCGATTTTTCATGCACGCCGGCCGGAATTATATTAAAAAAATACTGTTGTCATGGTTCCGGTCTTAAAATTAATCTTTTGGAAAATTAATTTTGATTATAATATTGACAGACTTATTAACAATCATTAAAATAAAATTTATAAAAATTATATACGGAAAACATTTATCTTATCACGAGTGACTGAGGGACAGGCCTTATGAAGTCACAGCAACCCCCTGAAAAGGGAAGGTGCTAACTCCTGCAGATTGGTTCGCCCATCTGAGAGATAAGAGTTTGAGATCAATAGATGTCAATGCTCCTTTCAGATGAGAGGGGCATTTTTTGTTGGTGGCATTTTGTTCGTAATGGTGAACATATTGCCGAGATTCATATAGTAGGATTTTCATGGACATGAGAGAGGGGTAACCATGATTGAAATAAAGAATTTAACAAAAACATATTTTTCAAAAGATCGTGAAGTAAAAGCAGTCGATAATGTTTCTATCACTATTCACGATGGAGAAATATTTGGTATCGTCGGCTATTCGGGAGCGGGAAAAAGTTCATTATTGCGTTGTATCAATTTACTGGAACGACCGACTTCCGGAAAAATTACGGTTGATGGGGTAGATTTAACCAAGCTGGATAACAAAAGGTTACGTCAAGCACGTTTAAAAATTGGAATGATTTTCCAACACTTTAACTTGGTGAGTCAAAAAACAGTGGCAGAAAATATTGCTTTTGCATTAAAAGCATCGAAAACACCGAAAAACAGAATTGAGAAACGGGTGGATGAGCTGCTCGACATGGTTGGTCTAGCGGACAAAAAAGATGTCTATCCAGGGCAACTTAGCGGCGGGCAAAAACAGCGGGTCGGAATTGCCAGAGCATTAGCGAACAATCCAAAAGTCCTGCTATGTGATGAAGCAACATCGGCATTGGATCCAACGACGACAAAATCAATTTTAAATTTGCTTAAAAAAATTAATAAAGAGTTGAATATTACGATTGTTATCATTACTCATGAAATGGATGTCGTCAAAGAAATCTGTCACCGCATGGCAATTATGGAGAATGGGAGAATCGTGGAACAGGGGAATGTGTATGATATTTTTGCTTCCCCGAAAGAACAGCTGACGAAGGAATTTATTCAAAGTGTCGTATCCTTTGATTTACCGAAAGCAACTTTACGATTGGTGAAAGGAACCTTAGTGAAGTTGCTGTTTAGGGGTGAGGTTGCCGGTGAAGGGGTGGTATCGGAAACATTAAAGAAGTTTCAAATTAACGGAAATTTTCTACATGGTTCCATTGAATACATCCAGGAACGGCCACTGGGAATTTTTATTATGGAACTTACCGGCGATCAAGAAGAAATAAATAAAGCGATTCACTATATTGAACATCGAAATGCGGAAGTAGAGGTGCTGAACAATGGAATTTGATGTTGCCCATTTAGTTGAAATGCTGCCGGAAATACAGACTTCATTTTTACAAACATTGTACATGGTGGGAATTTCCTTACTAGTCTCCTTGTTGATTGGACTGCCATTAGGGTTCTTGCTTTTTGTAACAGACAAAGGTTTATTTTGGCAAAACCGGGTAATTAACTCAGTAATCGGATTTATTGTGAACGTCATCCGTTCGATCCCATTTATTATATTACTTGTTGCCTTAATCCCGTTAACCATCTTCCTTGTAGGGACAACGATTGGACCTACAGCAGCAAGTGTCTCTTTGTCGGTTGCGGCCATTCCGTTTTTTGCCCGGCTTGTGGAAAGTGCGTTGCGGGAAATTGATTACGGGGTGATTGAAGCAGCCATTGCAGCCGGTGGAACCCCTTGGATGATTATTAAGGATGTTCTTTTACCGGAAGCAAAATCCGGAATCGTTTCCAGTGTAACAATTACAATTATTAGTCTGGTCGGAACTTCGGCTATGGCCGGTACAGTTGGAGGCGGCGGAATCGGTGACTTGGCAATCCGCTTTGGTTATTACCGTTACGACGACACCATCATGTTCACAACCGTTATTATCCTCATTATACTTGTCCAAATCATTCAAGTGATCGGGGATTTGTTGGCAAGAGCTGTTAATAAAAACAAATAAGACTAAGGTAACATGCTGCTTAATAATCTTGCAGTTATATAAAAAATATGATGGAGGAAATAAAATGAAAAAAATAAAATGGTTTCTGATTGCTTTATCTACAATTTTCTTACTTGCTGCTTGCGGAAACAGTGGGAGCAAAGAATCATCAGGAAGTAAGGAACATGCAGAAAAGAAAGAAATAAAAATCGGTGCAACAGCCGGTCCATATGCAGACATGGTGAAAAAAGCAATTAAACCCGAATTGGAAGAAAAAGGATATAAGGTGGAATTTGTTGAATTCAGTGATTACATTCAACCAAATATCGCCTTGAATCAAGGAAGTATTGATGCTAATCTATTCCAACACACGATCTATCTGGAAAACTTTGAAAAGGAAAACAATATGGACTTATCTGCCTTAATCACAGTTCCAACAGCACCGATGGGCGTTTATTCAAACGTATTCCGTTCTATTGATGAAGTAAAAAACAAAGCGACTGTTGCGATTCCGAATGATCCGACAAATGCGGCCAGAGCATTTAATACACTCCGGGATGCGGGCTTACTAGAAATTAGTAAAGATGCGGATCCATTAACTGTCTCTGAAAAGGACGTTACCAGCAATCCAAAAAATCTGGTATTCCAACCGCTTGAAGCAGGACAACTTCCTCGTGCTGTTGAAAGTGCAGATTTATCAACAGTTCCAGGGAATTTTGCGATTGCAGCAGGGATGAATTTATTAGACGCACTTACATTAGAAAATATGGATGATAAATATCGAAATGTCGTTGCAGTCAAAGCTGAAAATGAAAATAGTCAATTCGCCAAAGATATCATTGAAGTTGTTCAATCGGATGATTTTGAAAAAGTTATCGATTCAGAGTTTAAAGGCTTTGGAAAACCGACTTGGATGGAAAAATAAACCGTTATCGAATGAAAGGGGGTGAATTAAGCTGCCCCTTTTCCATGAACACTTATAAAAACCGGGACAATGATGTTAAAGGTTGATAAAAAGAACCAGACTGAGAATCTGAAAAACCATCCAAAAGGTTGATAAAAAGAACCATTCCAAGGTCGATTAGCTACCATATGTTGTTTTGTGTGAGGGAATGGCTAAACGTCCCCTTTCTTTATGAATTATGCAGATTACGCCTACAGTTGTTCAAGCAAAAACCTGGTTGCTAATGTAACACAGTTGACCTTAACAAAATCTTCCGCCATCTGACACTACAGTTGTTCCAGTAAAACCTGATTACTAATGCAACTCCTTGCTTCTGGTTATGCTTTGGTCGCTTGTTAACACGGTATTTTGCACGGAATGAGGGTCAACATACTCCACTTTATAGCCAATTATGGCAAAAATAATGCCAATAATTGGTACTGTGTAGTTCAGCACCGCATATGGAATATAATCAAACGGGTTAACCATTAACGTTGATGCAATAAACACGCCGCAGGTATTCCAAGGAACAAGCGGGGATGTTAGAGTCCCTGCATCTTCCAAAGCTCTTGACAAATTTTTCGATTTTAAATGATATTTTTTAAAAGCGGCAGGAAACATCCTTCCCGGTAATAGGATAGAGATATATTGTTCGGCACAAACCACATTGGTGAAAAAAGATGAGAATTCTGTTATAGGAATTAAACTTTTAGCCGATTTAGCAACCTTCATGATTTTATTTAAAATAACATCCAGCATACCTGTAGATTCCATGATTCCTGCGAATGACATTGCCACAATCGTTAATGACACGGTGTACATCATGTCTTCAATTCCGCCGCGATTGAACAATTCATCCACCAACTTATTTCCGGTTTCAATGCTATAGCCGTCTGTCAGGGCTATTATTGCATTGGAAACCTGATCTCCTTGAACAAAAACTTGGCAAAACCAACCTAAAAAGGCACCCGTTAATAAGGCTGGCAACGCAGGAACCTTTTTTGCCACCATGAGAATAATAATAACGGGTACAAGCAAAAGCCAAGGTGAAATGACGAAAGCTTGATCCATTACTGTTAAAATTTCATCAATATTGGTTCCGTTCATGTCATGTTGACCAATATTTCTTCCTAATATGTAGTAAACAATAAGGGCAATAATTAATCCGGGGATGGTTGTGTATATCATATGTTTTATATGTTCAAATAAATCCGTTTCCGTAATCCCGGACGCTAGATTTGTCGTATCCGATAATGGTGACATTTTATCGCCAAAATAAGCACCGGAAATGATTGCACCGGCTACCATAGGGGCAGATATTCCCATGCTGAGACCGATGCCCATGCCGGCAACACCGATCGTTCCCATTGTTGACCAAGAGCTGCCGATGGACAAAGAGACGATACAACATAGAATACAAATACTTACTAGAAATAAGGAAGGGGAAACTAATTTGAGCCCATAATAAATCATGGTGGCAATAATTCCGCCGCCAATCCATGAACTTATGATTAAGCCAACTGTCATGATAATTAAAATGGCCGGTAGTGCAAGACGGATTGCATCATAAATCCCTTTTTCAATCGTCATCCAATCGTAACCATATTTCCAAGCAATAAGCCCTCCGACAACAGCCCCGATAATTAGCGGTACATGAACACCACCTTCAAAAACAATAACCACCAAAGCCATTGAGGATATCATAAAAAGTAATGGTAGTATGGCAGCAAAAAAAGGAATCGCCTTCAATTGTTTACTATCTTTCATATGCTTTCCTCCCGTCTCAAAATATAACAACTTTCATCCATTCAAAAGTGGGCTTTCTCGTTGGGAAAAACTGTAATCCCCTTTCATTATACTAAGGATTTTGAAATAAAAATCAACTAAGACGCACAAAAATTTGTGAAATTGGGAAATCAAAATTCGACTGTACAAGTAAAAAAAGTTATGCTATAATCATTTTCGTAATTAAACAAGCCAACGGGAAGTAGCTCAGCTTGGTAGAGCACTACGTTCGGGACGTAGGGGTCGCAGGTTCAAATCCTGTCTTCCCGATAAATGAAAAAAGTATCAAGGATTGACAGTACATTTTACAATTTAATAAAATAGGTGGTCGTACCAAGACTCCTATTTAAAAGTTTAAGCCACTTCACATTAGATTGTGAGGTGGTTTTTTATTTTACTTAAATTTGCCATTCAGGATTTTTTGGATGATAGAAAATTCAAGAATGTATCTAAAACGACAATGGATGATTACAAAATGCAGCTAGGACAATTTTTAAAATTTTGTAACGATAACAAAATTGTCAATGTGGAAGATATTACACAAAGCACCATTAAAAATTTCATTATCTTTTATCAAAAAAAAGGTAATAATGCAACAACGACAAATACAAAACTTCAACGTGTTTCAGCATTTTTAAACTACATGGTCGAATGTGAAGTTATTCAAAAAAATCCTGCAAAGAAAGTACCTAGAGCAAAAACAGACGTAAAAATTGATGTATTTACCGATTATCACATTAAACAAATGTTGACTTATTACAGACGTATCAAGCAACGTGAAAAAGCGTTTTATGCTTATCGTGATTATCAAATTATAGTAACACTTTTAGGGACAGGGCTAAGGCTTACGGAGTTGTGCAATTTAAAATGGACTGACATTGACTTTAAAAATAATACTCTTTCCGTGTTTGGAAAAAATAGGAAAAGAGAAACAATTCCAATTACTAAAAAATTAGTAAGTGAGTTTGCAACGTACAAAGTGTACTGTGAACAGCACTTTGGAGTTGATAATTTAAGCGAATATATTTTTACGAATCGTTACAATAAGCAATTATCATCAAATGCAGTCAAATGTATTTTTAAACGGTTAGCAACAATTATGAATTTTCGTGATGTACGTCTTTCAGCTCATACTTTTAGACATACATTTTGTCAAAAATGCATCCAATCGGGCATGAGTACATTTGCAGTACAACGGATGATGAGACATAGTTCAATAGCAGTTACTGAACGATATGCTGCAATGTGGGGAAATGACTTAAAAGAACAAAATGACAAATACAATCCATTAAATAACTTGGATATTTAATCAAAAAGGAGGTAATCAAACATGCTACTAAACAATTCAATGAAACAATCAATATATGAAATTGACGCATTTTTAGAAAATTACACGTTGGGGACACTTATTATTGACGATAAAAAAGCATATTTAGAGTTGGACATTGGGGAATTAATTGAACTAGATGACACGTTTAAAATCCAAGTTATTAATAACCGAGAATATATTCCGGTCACATATAATCAAGCAATTAACACAATTGATAAATATATGAACGCACCATTGTTTGCAGGATTTCTGGCAAGAGTAAAACAAAAACGATAAAAAAGGAGAATTTATTCATGAAAAATAATCAAAATTATGAAGTGTTTGCTACCGTTACTATTCCTGTTTCCGTTGCAATTCACGCAAAAGATGAAAATGAAGCACTGGAAAAAGGACAAATTATGTTGTCACAGGATGATTTTATTGACAGTAAATTATCACTTATTGACTCAAGACGTAATATATTGTCACTTAAAACGCACGATTTAATTATAAACGTTAATCAAGCAATTAAAAATTATTAATTAAAAAGAGTTGGGCTAAGTATCGACACTTAGCCCAAGAAGATTATTTAATAAACGGAAAAAACTAAATAGAGAAACTTTCTTCCCTACTTCCCTTTTATTATAATTTTTTAAAAATTATATGTCAAGGGTTTAGTTAAAGTTTGCCTTTTTTAGAAAGTTTCCGTCATGGTTGCCCAATAACATGACGTTAATCTAAACTGGTCAGGTTATGACTTAGCCAACGCAAAAATTAAGTCTAGGCGACAATAAACAGTTCCCTATTTCTGTTTGTCGCTGAATGGTGAAAGCCACCAATAAACGCTGTTCGAAGGAAGGGCATTGTGCTACGGCACAGTAGGACATTTCACAAGTAATCACAATAATTTAAAAAGGTATGTTATTTGGGTGATATAAGAATATATATATTAATTATTATTATATATATATATATATATTATTATTAGATAACCCAAATTCCATACCTTTTTAAACTTTTAATTGATGAAACCGCCAAGGGATGCTTGAGGCGTGTAGGAATGTTTTGGAAAAATCCAAGCAACAAATAGGGTCAGTCATACAATACGGATACCTTAATGCGATACACCGATTGATATTAAAATGAGTTGTCTATCTTAGTTTTGATTGATTATTTTTTTTATCAGTCAAAACTAGGAAGACAACTGTCTCCAAGCCGTTGTCCTTTTGCTCTGCCCGATTAAAATTGTTAAATTAGCAAATGTCAAGTAAAAAGTAATAAAAATACAAAAAAATAAAATGAAAAAGAAATAGAAGGTTAGAAATCCTTGAAAACATTGATACACAAGGGTTTTTATAAAACTTTGAAATTACTAAAACGCTAAAACCCTTGGGGGAGTAAGGATATAAAAGTTTTTAGAAAATTATCTATAAAGGAAGATAAGGAACGTGTAACATTTTTTAAAATGTCCAAGCCCTTTGTCGCCCTAAGTGTTTATCACATTCGTGAGTTTTTGTTACTAATAGTAAGAAATACCACCATTAGGTAAATCGTCAAATGATTGATACTATTGAGTTTTTTAAATGCCAAGTCTATTTTTATTATATGGAATAAGAGGAGTAAAAACTACCTGTTTAGAGTTTA
>NZ_JAJCHL010000009.1:0-60538 GCF_020554505.1 Caldibacillus sp. 210928-DFI.2.18 | reverse complement strand
ATTGCGGGGCGCTCCAGTTTGTACGTCGCTAAGCGGGCGCTCTGCGCTTTTCTTAGCCTGAAAGCCAAGTTTAGCAGGAATAGGTAAAAAGATGTCAAATGTCATATTTTGCAACAATAATAAAAAGAATCATCATTATTAAAAAAGAGGTGTACACATGAATATCCAAAATATGATTTTAACCTTGCAAAAGCATTGGGCGGATCAAGGATGTATTTTAATGAATGCGTATGATGTGGAAAAGGGAGCCGGAACGATGAGTCCCTATACGTTTTTACGGGCAATCGGACCTGAACCTTGGCTAGTGGCTTATGTTGAACCGTCAAGAAGACCGGCAGACGGCAGATATGGGGAAAACCCAAATCGTTTATATCAACATCATCAGTTCCAAGTCATTATGAAACCATCCCCGGAACATATCCAGGAAATTTACTTAGACTCTCTACGTGCTTTAGGGATTGATCCATTGGAACATGATATCCGCTTTGTAGAAGATAACTGGGAAAATCCATCATTGGGTTGTGCGGGACTCGGTTGGGAAGTTTGGCTTGACGGGATGGAAATTACGCAATTTACGTATTTCCAACAAGTGGGCGGTTTGGAATGTAAACCGGTCTCCGTGGAAATTACTTATGGCATTGAACGATTGGCTTCCTATATTCAAGACAAAGAAAATGTTTTTGATCTCGAATGGACGGAAGGTTTTACCGTACGCGATATTTTCGGACAGCCGGAATATGAGCATTCTAAATATGCATTTGAAACATCCGATGTCGATATGCTTTTCCATTTGTTCAATATCTATGAAAAAGAAGCGATTCGTCAAATGGATGAGGGACTCGTCCATCCGGCATACGACTATGTTTTAAAATGTTCACATACATTTAACCTCCTTGATGCAAAAGGGGCCATTTCCGTAACAGAACGGACCGGTTATATTGCTCGTTGCCGAAATTTAGCCAGAAAAGTGGCACAAACATTTTATGAAGAACGTGAAAAACTAGGGTTCCCAATTTTGAAAAACGGAAAGGGGAATGAACATGAATAAATCGGATTTATTACTGGAAATCGGTCTTGAAGAGATACCTGCCCGGTTTGTATTAGATGCCGCCAATCAACTTGCGGATCGGGTGCGAGAACTACTAACGGAACAACATATCGGTTTTGGAAAGATCCATGTTTATTCAACACCAAGAAGACTTGCTGTTCTCGTGGAAGAAGTCAATGAAAAGCAAGATGACTTACATGAAGAAGTGAAAGGACCTGCGAAAAAAATCGCTCTTGATGAAAACGGCAATTGGACAAAGGCTGCTGCAGGTTTTACTAGAGGGCAAGGGAAAACCGTGGATGATATTTATTTTAAAGAAATCGACGGTACTGAATATGTCCATGTTGCTAAACATATTCAAGGTCGCAATACGATGGATGTATTGATAAACTTAAAAGAAGTGATTACCGGTTTATCATTTCCAAAAAACATGAGATGGGCAGATTTTGATCTTCGCTATATTCGACCGATTCGCTGGATTATTGCTTTATACGGCAGTCAAATACTCCCAATCGAAATTACAAATGTGAAAGCAAGCAACAAAACATATGGACATCGTTTCCTCGGTCAGGACATCGTTATCCGTGAACCGAAAGAATATAAAACAGCATTGCTCGCCCAACATGTGATGGTCGATTACGAAGAAAGGAAAGCGGTGATTCTAGAACATATTCATCAGTTAGAAAGTGAAAAGAATTGGCATGTCCCAATCGATCCCGATTTATTAGATGAAGTTAGCAACCTTGTTGAATATCCTACTGTGTTATTTGGTTCTTTTGAAAAGGAATATTTGCAATTACCGGAAGAAGTATTAATTACTACGATGAAAGAGCATCAGCGGTACTTCCCGGTAAAAGATGAAAGCGGCCGTTTATTAAATTATTTTATTACAGTTCGAAATGGAGACGCCAATCATCTTGACAACGTACGGAGAGGGAATGAAAAGGTGATTCGTGCCAGGCTTCAAGATGCTGTTTTCTTTTATGAAGAAGATCAAAAATTTTCGATTAATGATGCGATTAATAAATTGGAAAAGGTCGTTTATCATGATCAAATCGGAACATACAAAGAAAAATTACAGCGGATCAAATCTTTATCACAATATATTTTGCAACAACTACCTGTCAGTAAGGAGATGCAAGAACATACATTGCGTGCAGCGGAAATTTGTAAATTTGACCTTGTGACGCAAATGGTGGATGAATTCCCGGAACTTCAGGGGATTATGGGAGAAAAATACGCTGTGATTCATGGTGAAAATCCATTAGTTGCCAAAGCGATTAATGAGCACTATATGCCAAAAAATGCAGACGGCGAACTTCCTGAAACAGAAGCGGGTGCTGTCGTCAGTATTGCCGATAAATTGGATACGATTGCTTCCATCTTTTCCATCGGGTTAATTCCAAGCGGTTCTCAAGATCCGTATAGTTTAAGAAGACAAGCGACGGGTGTTGTCCAAATTTTGGCTAATAAAGGTTGGAACATTGACTTCACTGCTTTATTAAAAGAAAGTATTAAACAAACAGTCAAATTTTCAAAACGGAATGAACAAGAAGTTTTTGCGGATATGTTTTCTTTCTTCCAACTACGGTTTAAACATTTGTTGGCAGAAAAAGGAATTCGTTATGATATTGTTGATGCGGTTCTTGAAGCACCGATTCGAGATGTAAAATCACTTATTGAAAAAGCCGCCATCCTTGATCGAAAAAAAGAGGAAGCCGGTTTTAAAGAAAATGTTGAAGCGCTCAGTCGGGTAATTAATATTACAAAAAAATTTGAGGAAGCGATCGAAATTGACCCGGGACTGTTTGAAAATGAGACGGAAAGTCAATTGTATGAAGCCTATCAACAAACGAAAAGCCAATTGTATGAAACAGATCCGGAACAATATTATCAACTGCTAGTTCGTTTAAAAGATCCAATCAATCAGTTTTTTGATCAAACAATGGTTATGGTCGATGCAGAACAAATTCGCAACAATCGATTGTCCTTGTTAAAAAGTCTTTCAAATCTAATTGGTGGATTCGCCCAATTTTCAATGATTATTGTAAAATAATAATTACGATATATAATTGGTAAACTTTCTTAAAATAGATATGTCTAATTTGTCTGTTTTGGAAAATAGTATATAATTAACTAGAGAATCATATGTTATTTTTGGCTTAGTCGGGTGGTGAGTAAAATAGAACTAAGTAAACGGCAAGAAAAAATTATTGAAATTGTTAAAGAAAATGGTCCGATAACAGGTGAACATATTGCAGATAAATTGAACTTAACACGTGCAACCTTGCGTCCGGATTTAGCCATCCTGACCATGGCCGGATTTTTGGATGCAAGGCCGCGTGTCGGCTATTTTTATACCGGCAAAAGCAGTACACAATTACTGTCAGAAAGCATAAAAAAAATAAAGGTAAATGATTTCAAATCGATCCCGGTTGTAGTTAATGAAAATGTGACCGTCTATGACGCAATCGTAACGATGTTTCTAGAAGACGTAGGCACGCTATTTGTTGTTGATAATGATAATTTGTTAGTTGGTGCCTTATCAAGAAAAGACTGTTTACGAGCAAGCATCGGCAAACAAGATTTAAACACGGTTCCTGTACATATAATTATGACGCGCATGCCGAATATTACGATGTGTAAGGGTGATGATTTACTTATCCATGTTGCAGAAAAATTAATTGAAAAACAAATTGATGCGATACCAATTGTAAGAGAGCGGGACAATGGTTATGAAGTAGTTGGAAGAATTACAAAATCCAATATCACAAAAGCATTTGTTTCCCTTTTTAATGAGGATTAATTAAGGAGATGATACTCAAATGACGAGACCTCCGATATATGTAGTATCGGATTCAGTAGGAGAGACGGTTGAACTCGTAACGAAAGCAGCGATCAGCCAATTCAACGGGGCGGGCGTAGATTTGCAAAGAATTCCTTATGTTGAGGACTTTACCACCATTGATGAGGTGATATCGCTTGCTAAATTAAATCAAGGCATTATTGTTTTTACATTGGTGAAACCGGAAATGCGCAAATATTTATCACAACATGCGAAAAGTGAAAATATTTTTGCCTTTGATGTTTTAGGACCTTTAATTGATAAATTTGAAAAAATGTCAGGAGTCACGCCAAAATACGAACCTGGCCTTGTCAGAAAATTAGATGAAGATTACTTTAAAAAGATCGAAGCAATCGAATTTGCGGTAAAGTACGATGATGGAAAAGACCCAAACGGAATCTTAAAAGCAGATATTGTATTGATCGGCGTTTCCAGAACATCGAAAACACCATTGTCCCAATTTCTTGCCTTAAAGCGATTCAAAGTGGCTAATGTTCCAATTGTTCCCGAGGTAGAACCACCGGAAGAGCTCTTCGAAATTGACAAGAGAAAATGCATCGGTTTAAAAATTAGTCCCGACCAATTAAACTATATACGAAAAGAAAGACTTATTGCTTTAGGGTTAGATGAAAGGGCGAATTATGCGAGAATGGAAAGGATTAAGGAGGAATTAGCTTATTTTGAAAAGATTGCCGATCGAATCGGTTGTTATCTGGTTGATGTAACGAATAAAGCGGTTGAAGAAACGGCGAATTTGATTGTCAATTATTATAAAAAAAATATAGGTAATAAGTAAGGAACGGGGTAGTCCCCACTCATTGATAAATCCATCAGTGACAAAAGTGGGACACCTCTATTTTTTTTTTGCTTAAGCTGATTTCTTAAACTTTGAATAAAAACCAGTCTTTGGTCAAAATCACAAATAATGGAATGGAAAAAAATATTTATTTATACTATAATAAAAAATTGTACGGAAAATTTGCGAATAGAGGTTTAGACTTTGGGTTTTAAGAATAAACTTAGTAGTGATGAAAGTCAAGAAAATCGTTTAAAAATTTTTCGACACGAATTTTTCAATCATAAAAAGGAAATTATGTCATTCCTATGAAATTTGTCTTTTTAAGAAGGAATTTGTGGAGGAATGTAGAATTTCTAAATATAGGCTATATACTGGTTAGCTCCCGACAAGGATTTAGAGGGAATTTTACGCGAAACATGCTTAAATATAGAAAAACAAAATATTGTACTTTGAGCATAATTTTTATAAAAAAATGGGAATTTGAATGCTCATATTAAATTTTAATGTTGTAAACGTAAAAATCGAAATAAGATTTTTGTCGATTTTTGCAGGATTAATAAAAAATGAATCGAATACTTATAATGGGTGGAGATGTTCTCATGGCAGAACGTATTCCAAATGAAATAGTGAAACAAATTAGCCAATCTGTTGATATAGTGGAAGTCATCAGTAATTTTGTTCATTTAAAAAAACAGGGCCGCAATTACTTCGGGCTTTGTCCGTTTCACAATGAAAAATCTCCTTCTTTTTCCGTATCACCTGATAAGCAAATATATCATTGTTTCGGTTGCGGTGCGGGAGGAAATGTTTTTTCTTTCTTGATGGATATAGAAGGCCTCTCTTTTCAAGAAGCAGCAATCAAATTAGCCGGGATGGCAAATATTCCTTTACATATAAATGTATCCCAAAGTAAAACACCGGGCACCAATACCTATGATAAAATGATCGAAGCCCATGAGTTATTAAGACAATTTTATCATCATTTATTGGTAAATACCAACAAGGGTCAGGAAGCATTGGAATATTTGACTAGACGGAACTTTACCCGCGAGATGATTGATCATTTTCAAATTGGCTATTGTTTAAATGAATGGGATACAAGCCTAAAATTTTTAAAATCACGGGGATTTTCAGAAGAACTTCTTGAAAAGGCCGGACTTATTATTAAAAGTGAGTCCAACCATCAATATTTTGACCGATTTCGGGGAAGAATTATTTTCCCCATCTTTGATATGAAAGGAAATACGGTTGCATTTTCCGGTCGTGTAATGCATAAAGGTGAGCCGAAATATTTAAACAGCCCGGAAACGCCTATTTTTCACAAGGGAAAGACATTATACAATTTCTATCAAGCCCGATCATCCATACGAAAAAAACAATCATTGGTCATTTTTGAAGGCTTTGCTGATTGTATTGCTGCATATGGAGCCGGAGTTGATAATGGAATCGGGGCGATGGGAACCGCTTTGACGGAAGAACATGTTCATATGATTAAACGAAATGCCGAACGCGTCATTTTATGTTTTGATTCTGATTCGGCAGGTCAAAGCGCAACGTTGAAAGCAGGTGAACTACTCCAGAAGGCGGGTTGTACCGTTCAAGTAGCAATGATACCGGAGGCAAAAGATCCTGATGAGTATATTCGTACACATGGTTCCGACGCATTTATTAATAAAGTAATTGGGACAAGTTTAACCTTTATGGCATTTAAAATGAAGTATTACCAAACAGGAAAAAATCTCAAAAATGAAGGAGATCGCCTTGCTTATATCGAACAAGTATTAGGAGATATAGCAACGATGGATAATGCCATAGAAAGGGATGTTTATTTACGTCAATTAGCAGATGAATTTTCTCTATCGTTAGATGCATTGAAACAGCAAGAAAGACAGCTATACTATATGCATAAAAAAGGGTTGAAAAAACAAGAACAACAAAATCGAGTCCCCGTTTCCAGCATGTCTCAAAAGCCTGCGCGAAAAGCTTTCGAAAATGCGGAACGAATATTAATTGCTCATATGTTAAAAAGTGTCACATTTACACAGCGTGTGCAAAAAGCCTTGCAAGACATCCCGTTTAATTTGGATGATCATCAAGCGATTGTCACATATTTATATGGATTTTATGAGGAAGGGAATGAGCCTGATTTAACTCAATTTTTAAATTTCCTTAATGATCAACATTTAAAGAAACTTGTTGCAGAGATTGGGATGATCTCTATAGCTGAAGAAGTAACCGATAGAGAATTTCAAGATTATATCAAGCATGTAGTTAATCAACATAAATGGTTAAAAATAAAAGAGAAAGAAAGAGAAAGCATCGAGGCAGAACGTCAACATGATGTAAAAAGAGCTGCAGAAATTGCTAATGAAATCATTCAATTAAGAAAATCGCTTTAATTGTTGGAAGGAGGGGAACATATGACTGAGAAGTCAGCACGTTCCAATGAAGATTCTGAACTCACAATCGATCAAGTGAAAGACCAATTAATTGAGTTAGGTAAAAAAAGAGGTAGTCTCTCTTACGATACAATCGCTCAAAATTTAGCTCAATTTGAGTTAGATGCAGAACATATGGATGAGTTTTTCGATCAATTGTCTGAACAGGGCATTCAATTAATAGAAGATCATGAAGAAGATATCGAACAACCGGATGAAGAGGATCTGGAAAATGAAGAGGAATTTGATTTAAATGATTTGAGTGTTCCTCCCGGTGTCAAAATTAATGATCCTGTTCGAATGTACTTGAAGGAAATCGGTCGTGTTGATCTATTAACCCCTGAAGAAGAAATCGAACTAGCTGAAAGGATTGCCCAAGGAGATGAGGAGGCAAAAAGAAGGCTCGCTGAGGCAAATTTACGACTTGTTGTAAGTATTGCCAAACGTTATGTAGGCCGTGGAATGCTTTTCCTTGACTTAATCCAAGAAGGGAATATGGGCTTAATCAAGGCTGTTGAAAAATTTGATTATACAAAAGGATTTAAATTTAGCACGTATGCAACGTGGTGGATACGTCAAGCGATTACCAGAGCCATTGCAGACCAAGCGCGAACCATTCGTATTCCGGTTCATATGGTTGAAACAATAAATAAATTAATTCGTGTCCAACGGCAATTATTGCAAGATTTAGGCCGGGAACCAACACCGGAAGAAATAGCTGAAGAAATGGATTTAACGCCTGAAAAAGTAAGGGAAATCTTAAAGATTGCTCAAGAACCTGTATCTTTAGAAACTCCAATCGGTGAAGAAGACGATTCCCATTTAGGCGACTTTATTGAAGATCAGGAGGCGACATCTCCTTCTGACCATGCAGCCTACGAAATGTTAAAAGAACAATTGGAAGACGTCTTAGATACATTAACAGATCGTGAAGAAAATGTATTACGTCTCCGTTTTGGTCTTGACGATGGACGTACACGTACTTTAGAAGAAGTCGGCAAAGTCTTTGGTGTCACCCGTGAACGGATTCGCCAAATTGAGGCGAAAGCTTTACGTAAATTGCGACATCCAAGCCGTAGTAAACGATTAAAAGATTTCCTGGAATAAAATTACCTTTGATTGGTTTGTCTAAGAAAGGCAAACCAATTTTTTTGTACGTAAATGGAGACCGGATAATAAGGTAAAACGTCCTTAAAAATTTGTTGTAAGAAAATACAGGCCAGATAGTTGGGCTTAAGTGTCCTTAATGTTTTTGTACGTTAATATAGGCCAGATAAAAAGGTAAAACGTTCTTAAATTTTTAAAAGTAAATATAAGACCAGATAATAAGTTAAGTGTTCTTAAAAGTTTTTTGGCACATAAGTGTTATACACCGAAAAAGCCATGATCTACAGATGAGCGACACAGCACGAATCGCCGAAAATCTCGCCAAACGAATGAATTTTCATTTCGTATTCGCTTTCACACTATTTGACATCTATTTTATAAAAAATGAAATGAATTTGCAAATGGCTATTGTAAATTTTTTTGTCCATGATGATTTAAAGGTGATAGAGTTTCCTTTCATTTTGTCAAGTAGTGAAAACAGTTAAATTTTGTCCAAATTGTGAAAACTACAGCTCTTTCGTATTAACCACTTCCCCTTTACAGCTTTTTCAAGTAAAATAAGAATAGTTTGCAAATGTTATCATGAGTATTTGGGCAAAGGGGAGAAAAGGATGAAACGCAATGCAATATTTCCTTATCTATTAATCATGGTTTTAGGTATCGGGCTTATGGTAGCACTTTCAATTATTGGGGTGAATGACAGTAAAGAAGCAGAGGGAAAAGATTCTGAAAAGGGGAATGTCGCCCAAGCCGCAACACCGGAAGAAATTTATCAAAAATCATGTTTTACTTGCCATGGCCAAAATTATGAAGGTGCAATGGGTCCTGAGTTGAAGGGTGTTGACGAGCGTTTATCAAAAGATGAAATTAAAGAAGTTTTGCAAAATGGTCGGGGGGCAATGCCGAAAGGGTTAGTTCCAGCCGAAAGTCTCGATGCCATGGCCGATTGGCTTATGTCACTTGAATAGTATAAGAAAAGGGCTTCCAAATAAAGTCACTTAACTGATGAACAGTGGAACATTCACTTGATTCATTTAGGAAAGTGACAGTGGGGAGTCCTTTTCTTTGATTGAAAAACTTTTTGTTTTCCTGTAATTTAATAGATAGTGGAAAGAATGGAAAGTTTGGTGAGTTTTGTTTTATGATAAAATTATCTGAAAGACTTAAGGAAATAACCACTTACATACCAAAGGACAGCATTCTGGCTGATATTGGTTCTGATCATGCTTACTTGCCAATTTATTGTGTGAAAAACAAAATTGTGAAAAAGGCGATTGCCGGAGAAGTAGCGGATGGTCCATTGTTAGCGGCAAAATCAAGTGTAAAAGCATATCAATTTGAACAATTCATTGATGTCCGGAAAGGTGATGGTCTGGCGGTTTTAAAGGAAACAGATTCGGTAGATTGCATAACCATTGCCGGAATGGGCGGAGCATTGATTTCTTCCATTTTGGATAACGGGAAGGAAAAACTACATAAAGTTAGCCGGCTAATTTTGCAACCGAATTTGGCAGCCGATCAGATTCGATTGTGGTTGCTCAATCATAACTGGAAATTAGTTAAGGAAAAAATTTTAGAAGAAGATGGTCATATTTATGAAATTTTAGTTGCTGAGCAAGGAGACAGTGAAGCTCCTTATTGCAATGATGAGGATAAAGAAAAGCAAGTTTTTTTTGGTCCGTTTCTTATAAAAGAGAAAAATCACGTTTTTTATAAAAAATGGAAACGGGAGTATAATGAATGGTTGCGAGTCTTGGAAGAACTTGATAAAGCAAAAGAAAATGTAGCAATTATCAGGAAGAAATCAGAGTTGAAAAAATATATCCAGTGGTATAAGGAGGTTTTTCCGGATGAAAATACCGAACGGGCATGAAGTCATCCAGTTATTTGAACAATTTGCTCCAAAAGAACTCGCTATGGAAGGAGATAAAATAGGCTTATTGGTAGGCTCGCTTAATCAGCCGGTAAAAAATGTTTTAGTTGCGCTCGATGTTGTGGAAGATGTTGTTGATGAAGCGATTGATAAAGACGCCCAGCTGATCATCAGTCATCACCCGTTAATTTATCATCCTTTAAAAACAATCCGGACAGAAGAGTCGTATGGAAGAATTATTTCAAAATTATTGAAACACGATATTGCCGTCTATGCTGCCCATACCAATTTAGATGTCACCTTTGGCGGGGTTAATGACCTGTTGGCAGACAAACTGGGTTTGCTGGAAACGGAAGTACTTGTACCTACATATGAAATGCCTTTAAAAAAATTAGTTGTCTATGCCCCTCAAGAGGCGGCAGACAACATTCGGGAAGCACTTGGCAATGCCGGGGCAGGATTTATCGGAAACTACAGTCACTGTACATTTTCAAGTCAAGGTACCGGTCGCTTTTTACCGGGAGAAAACACCAATCCGTATATTGGTTCAATTGGAGAATTAGAAGCTGTTGCTGAAGAGAGAATCGAAACTATTTTTCCGCAAAACCTTGAAAGAAAAGTACTAAAGGCTATGCTTCAAGTTCATCCATACGAAGAACCGGCTTACGATATCTATCCGCTTGATATGAAAGGGCAGGTGTACGGCTTAGGAAGAATCGGTTATTTGTCAAAAGAAGTAACTTTAGAAGAATTCGTTGCTTTTGTAAAAGAGGCACTGGATGTAACGGGCGTCAGGGTGGTCGGAAATCTGTCCGACACAATTAAAAGGGTTGCTATACTTGGTGGAGATGGCGGCAAATATTATAAAACGGCCATCCGTAAAGGGGCGGATGTGTTTATTACCGGTGATATGTATTATCATACTGCGATCGACGCAAAATTGGACGGTTTACATATTATTGATCCCGGTCATAATGTGGAAAAGGTTATGAAACAAGGGGTTGCAAAAAAAATGATGGAACTTTGCCGGGAGAAAAAATTCCAAGTAAACTTCATTCCATCGCTTGTCCATACGGATCCATTTCTATTTTTGTAACCTGGGCAAACATTAAAAAGGAACCATTTGTTGTTTAAATAGACGAATTGTCGGTCCTGCCCTTTAGAAAATATAATCAGGATCAAGAACACAGGAATAAACTATACGGATACATGAGCGGAATGAATGCTTTAGAAAGTATAATCGGTAAAAGCATAAAAAAGGACTTCCCTGTGATAGGAAGTCCTTCATTACTATTTTACAGCTTTTACTTTTGGCAAAATTTTCGATAGCGGAACTTTTCTTTCCCGAATCCAAGTAGTTTCATCTTCCGGATCAAATTGTTCCAAAAACTGAATAACTTCTTTTGTAATCGGTGTTGGAGTAGACGCACCGGAAGTAACAGCAACCCTTTTTGCGTTCCTGATCCAATCAATTTCAATTTCCGTAACATCCGCTACCCGATAAGATTTCGTACCGGCAATCTCTTCCGAAACTTGGGCTAACCGGTTTGAATTATTGCTCTTCGGGTCACCGACAACAATTAATACGTCCGCATCACCCGCTTGTTTAGCGACAGCTTCTTGTCTAACTTGGGTAGCTTGGCAGATTTCATTATGTATTTCCGCCTGTGGAAACTTTTTAAGACAATATTCCATCAAATCCTTAACATCCCAACTGCTCATCGTCGTTTGATTTGTAATGATGATTTTATCATTTTTTATATCCAATTGATCGATATCACCGGTGTTTGAAACTAAATGGACCAGACCCGGTGCGACCCCGATCGCCCCCTCCGGCTCAGGATGACCCTTCTTACCGATATAAATGACCTCATACCCCTGTTTCGTTTTTTCTTCAATGATAACATGGGTTTTTGTAACATCCGGGCAAGTCGCATCGATGGTGACCAGTCCTTTTTCTTTGGCAAGTTGGCGAATTTCAGGTGAAACCCCATGAGCAGTGAAAATCACGGTCCCTTGATCAACTTTTTCCAATATTTCTTTCCGATTTTTCCCGTCTAATGTGATAATCCCTTCTTCTTTAAATGCTTCAGTCACATTTTCGTTATGGACAAGCATACCAAGAATATAAATCGGTCTTGGTAAATTTTTATCTAAAGCGGCATTGCGAGCGATAACCATGGCATCAACAACACCGTAACAATAACCGCGGGGGGATACTTTAATGACTTCCATATTTTATCGTTCCTCCTCGTAAACTAAAAAACTATAGGTATATTATAACGAACTGGTGTTGATAACTCAAAGTATTGTTCTTTTTTATACGTTAAGAAAGTATAAATTTCCAGCAAAGAAGCGAATTCGACGTAGTTGGAAATTTTAAGAATTAAGTATAAGTGCATAAGGAAAGCTTCACTGGAATACATCGCAGCCGAAAAAATTTTATATTTTTTCGGTGACTAGAGAAGCTTCGGTAGCATTACCTCGCAAGCGAAAATGTATTTTCGCTGACTACGGCTCTACTTTCGCCTAAAGGCCCGGACGCCCGAGTTTTCTTTAAAAATATGGAAAAAAGCAGTGATGTGAATGTGATTATCAGTTATCAACACATGAATTGTTCATCCACCATCATCTGCCTGAAAAATTAAATATATAGCTTAGGTACAGAACTTTTGAATTGTAAAGGTTGTTTCTTTTTGCTACGCTTAGCCTTTTTTGCCGCTTGTTCCGATTCGACGATCTTTTTTTGACTATCGATCTTTTCATTTTCTCCTAATGATTGTTTCGATGCTTCTTTTAATAATATCTTTTTTTCTTCTTCAATACCGTTATCGTTATTTTCGTTTTCTTCAGGCTCAAAATCGTCCTTATTCCTTTCAACTATCTCATCTTCCAAGTCAGTTTCCGTGTTCTCCTCATTATCATTATCTTGGTCACTGCTGTTTTGCAGGCTGCGATATAATTTCCAAAGAGCAGGTAAATTTTTGACTAATGGTCCGTATTGTTGAACCATTGAACCGATTTGTTGCCCTGTACGTAACACCTGTTGCGTCTGTCCTAAAAAATTAGATATCGATTCCGGGTTTAGGAAGCTTCGTATCCCGGTCTGCTCTTGATAACCTACTCCACTGCCAAACAGAAATGGATTAACAGGTTGCTGTGGTATTGACTCGATCCCACTTTTTCCCTTGAAAAGTCGTGAAAGGAAACCGACTCGTTTCGGTTGCTCAAATCTAGCTTGTTGCATCTGAAAGGGTCGCGGCCTACCAATATTTCTTGGCATACCCCCGTACATCCCTCTTGGCCTCGGAGAAGGAGTGAAAAAGCGATAAGGATTTGGTGGCGGTACTTGCTGAAATCGCGGTGGCATAGATGAATCCTCCTCATACACTCAATTTACTCTCCTATTACATTATGCAAAGGCAAAGTGCTTCGTTAGTGTAGAAAAAAATTCATAAGTAGAGTTATTTACCTTTTTTTTGTATAATACTAAGATGGATAATAATTAAGTATGTCAGATTAAGGAGTTTTTATATGGAAAAGACGAATTTTACAAGGTTTTCATTAAAACCGTTTTTATATGAAGGACTGGAAAACATGGGTTTTTACGATCCAACCGATATTCAAGAACGGGTGATTCCTAAAGCGTTAAAAGGTCTGTCCTTGGTTGGTCAATCCCAAACCGGAACCGGGAAAACACATGCATTTCTCTTGCCGATACTGACAAAACTGAATCCGTCAATTCAATCGGTCCAAGCCGTGATTACCGCACCAACCCGGGAATTGGCTCACCAAATATATCACGAGGTCTTGAAATTAACAAAATATTGCCCGAAAGACGAAGAAATTACAGCAAAATTATTTGTTGGCGGGACAGATAAAGCCCGGGTAATTGAAAAATTGAAAGTACAACCGCATATCGTTATCGGTACACCGGGGCGAATTTATGACTTGGTGAAAGAACAGGCATTATTCGTTCATACCGCAACTATGATGGTTGTCGATGAAGCTGATTTAATGTTGGATCTCGGCTTTTTAGAAGATGTGGACCGGATTGCAGGAGCGATGCCTGAACAGTTACAAATGTTTGTCTTCTCGGCAACGATTCCGGAAAACTTAAAACCTTTTCTGAAAAAATATATGGAAAATCCTGAGTTTGTTCATGTTGAACCGAAACAGAGAACTGCGAAAAATATTGAACATATTTTGCTTCCTTTGCGACACCGTGACAAATTCCATTTCCTAAAAAATTTGATGGAGATCATTCATCCGTATTTAGCGATTATTTTTGTAAATACGAAAGCCAGAGCTGATGAACTTGCTAATCTATTGGCCGAAAACGGTGTGAAAGTCGGTTTAATTCATGGAAATCTCACCCCAAGGGAACGGAAAAAGATGATGTCGCAAATCCGTAATTTGGAGTATCAGTATATTGTTGCGACAGATTTGGCATCACGGGGGATTGATATTGAAGGGGTCAGCCACGTTTTTCATTACGAGTTACCTAAGGACTTGAATTTTTATATTCATCGTTCGGGACGGACCGGTCGGGGAGCGTACTCGGGTGTTTCATATATCCTTTTTGATGAGCAGGATAACGAAAAAATTAGTAAATTGGAAAACATGGGTATTACCTTTACTTATATGGATATAGTGGCGGGAGAGTTGAAAGAAATTGACGACCGGAATCAGCGAAAAAATCGGAAAAGAAAACTGCAGGAAGTAGATATCCAAGTAAAACGGGCGATAAAAAAACCGAAAAAAGTAAAACCGGGTTACAAGAAGAAACAGAAAGAGTTACTCGAAAAAGAGAAAAAAAGACAATTAAAGAAACTCGGGCGACCGCGTCATTAGTCAACTTGTGACGGCAGTTTAATGAAAACCTTTTTATTTTCGAATCGCTACCTTAGTACAGTACGCGAATTATCAATCTTAAATTTATCAGCGTATAAAAAATATAATTATCCGGGAAATAAGAAAGGAAGAGGAGAAATGTTAAAAATCGGTTCTCATGTATCGATGAGCGGGAATGATATGTTGTTGGCTGCCAGTCGGGAAGCGGTATCCTATGGTTCCACAACCTTCATGATCTATACCGGCGCCCCGCAAAATACAAGACGGAAAAAAATTGAAGAATTGAATATTGAACAAGGTCGAGCGCATATGGAGGAAAACGGCATTGATGAGATTGTCGTTCATGCCCCGTATATTATTAATATCGGAAATACCACAAAACCACAAACATTTCGGTTAGGCGTGGATTTTCTTCAATCAGAAATAGAGCGGACAGAAGCGATTGGTGCAAAACAAATCGTTCTTCATCCGGGAGCCCATGTTGGAGCCGGAGAGGATGCAGGCATTGCCAAAATTATTGAAGGATTAAATGAAGTCCTTACTCATGATTCGCCTGTTCAAATTGCTTTAGAAACGATGGCAGGGAAAGGTTCAGAAGTTGGCAAAACGTTTGATGAATTGGCAAAAATTATTGACGGAGTAACCAATAATGACCGGTTATCCGTTTGCTTTGATACTTGCCATACAAGTGATGCCGGCTATAATGTAAAAGAGGATTTCGACGGTGTATTGAATGAATTCGATAAAATTATCGGTATTGATCGGATAAAAGTTTTACATATTAATGACAGTAAAAATCCGATGGGAGCAAGAAAAGACCGACATGAAAATATTGGATTTGGCTATATTGGATTTAAAGCACTAAATTATATCGTTCATCATCCACAATTAGAAGATATTCCGAAAATATTAGAAACACCTTATGTCGGAACAGATAAAAACAATAAAAAACCACCTTACAAATATGAAATTGAAATGTTCCGGAATCAAACATTCAGTGAAAATTTGCTTGAGCGGATTATTAATGAAGCTTAAAAAAAAGGGTGTTCTAAGGGTTAACTAAGTGTAAACCCTCGGAACACCTGTTTTATAAAAACAAGTATCTGTCGATTCGCTTTCGATACAGATAATTTACTGCTCGCTCATTCATGTGGGATAAAAGATCATTACTTTGTCAGCATAATGAAAAGTTGATTTACCTTTTTTGCTGTTTGTGGCCCGCAAACTTTTGCAATTTCTTTAATGACTTTTGTACGGTCATTATCATTGAAAATATCGATGTTTTTGCCTCGTAAATATTTGGCGATCAGTTCAGCTTGATCTAAACTTACATCAATATTAAATTGTTTTCCGTATTTCACTAATTCTTTCCCGGTAATCCCATTAATTTTCATATTAATAATATTCTCGAGAAACTTCATTCCATCTCCTCCCAACATAATGTATGAAGCTTAATCGAAAAAGTTCCATAGATTTTTTCAATAACAACACAAATGAAGAAAAACTTTACATTTTCCGGTCGTTTATGTATACTTAATAAGTCTAAATCGTAATCATTCTTAATAAGAATAAAGTTTATTTATAGAAGGTGGTTGAAGGTGGCTGAAGTACCAATTATTGAAATAAAAAACGTAACTTATCATTATGATCATTTCACTGTATTAGAAAACATAAATCTGCAAGTTGAGCGGGGCGACTTTTTAGCGATCGTCGGTCCAAACGGTTCGGGTAAATCGACACTGCTAAAACTAATTTTGGGCCTGTTAAAAAAACAACAAGGAGATATTTATCTTTACGGAAAACCGTTGGAGTCTTTTGATCAGTGGGAAAAAATCGGCTTTGTGTCGCAAAAGGCCAATTCATTTAACAGTGGCTTTCCGGCAACTGTTTATGAAGTGGTAAGAAGTGGATTAACGAAAAAAACCGGACTGTTTCATTTCTTCCCGAAAAATACAAGGGAACATGTAATGGAAGCGTTGAAGGCTGTTGAGATGGAGTCGTTTATTGACCGAAATATCGGAGAATTATCCGGCGGGCAACAACAACGGGTGTTTATTGCCAGAGCGATTGTTTCAAATCCTGAGTTACTTATTCTCGATGAGCCCACAGTCGGTGTGGATGCAAAACGAGTTGCACAATTTTATCAATTATTACAGAGGCTAAATCATACAAGGAATATGACGCTAATTATCGTATCTCATGATGTTGGAATCATCTCAGACAAAGTAAGCCATGTTGCTTGCTTAAATAAAACACTTTATTTTCATGGTCGTTCACATGAGTTCGCAGCATTGGATAAGGAAGCACTAAGTTTTTTTACGGTCATGATGTAGATGTACTAAAACATGAGCATATTTGATTTTTTGGGGGAAAATTTATGATCGATAATTTATTTCAATATGAATTTTTACAAAATGCCTTTCTTACCGGCATCATAATCGGGGTTATTGCTCCATTTCTCGGGGTTTTTATTGTCGTTAGGAAGATGGCATTGATTACCGATGCGTTGAGTCATGTTTCATTATCGGGAATTGCAGCGAGCCTTTTGTTGGGAAAATATTTCGCTCCGTTCGCATTATTAAATCCATTGTATGGCGGCATGGCTTTTTCGGTTATCGGTGCCTTACTTATTGAAAAACTGCGCACGGTTTATAAACATTACGAAGAATTGGCGATTCCCATCATGATGTCATTTGGTATTGGATTAGGTGTCATTTTTATTTCACTGGCGGATGGTTTTAATACGGATTTATTCGGGTATTTATTTGGAAGTGTAAGTGCAGTTTCAAGGACTGACTTATATGTTATTATTTTAATAGCTGTTTTGGTTTTCATTACGATTTTTTTACTTTACAAAGAGTTGTTTTTGCTATCCTTTGATGAGGAATATGCAAAAGCAATAGGTATACCTGGCAATGGTATTCATTTACTATTTGTAATCACAGTGGCTTTGGTTATTGCTGTTTCGATGCGGATTGTCGGTGTTTTACTTGTATCTTCATTGATGACATTGCCGGTTGCCGCAAGTATCCGTGTTGCCAAAAGTTTTAAACAAGCCATTATTCTTTCCGTTATTTTCGGTGAAATATCGGTGATTGGTGGGTTGGTAAGCGGTTTTTATCTTGAAATTGCTCCCGGTGGTACAATCGTGATCATTGCTGCTACCTTGCTTTTGGGAACCGTTCTTTACAAGAAATTTCGCTACCAAAAATCTTAAACAGGAAGTGGAAGAAATGAACGTAACTGAGGCTATTCAAATTTTAAAGGATAAAGGATATAAATATACAGGAAAACGGGTGGATATGCTGGAATTTTTAGCGAACCATGATAAATATATGACCGCCAAAGATGTGTTGGAAGGGATGAAGGTACATTATCCAAATTTGAGTTTTGATACTATTTATCGAAACTTATCATTATTTTCTGAACTGGGTATTCTTGAAACAACTGATTTATCGGGTGAGAAACATTTCCGGTTTTCTTGTGCCAAGATTGGGCATCATCACCATTTTATTTGTATAAGTTGTGGTAAAACAAAAGAAATTGAAGGTTGCCCGATGGACGAAGTGAAAGAAGAATTGAAAGATTATGTAATCTCCGGGCATAAATTTGAAGTATACGGTTATTGTAATGAGTGTACCCATTAATCGGGAAAGCTAGTCTTGGACATGTTTTTTATGACATTTCAGGATTAGCTTTTTTTTGCGTTAGTAAGTTTCAAAAAACGGGTGAAAAAGTCCTTTTTTTTAAAATAAAACACGTAAAAAAACGATAGATTCGTTCTTAAGCTTAGCTCTATACTTGAAATCGATTTTGTAAAAAATTTTTGCACAGAGAAATAATCGTCAAAAGGACAAAATCATGAGTGGAAAAATAAGGGGAGAAAGTAAATTATTCGTTTGGGTAAAAATCGTTGTGACATCAAATAATAAAAATGCTCCCAAGAAAGCGAGGTTAGCGATATGGGTCAAAATCGTGTAGGAAACCAAGAAAAAAACGGGCATGATGTGAACAACGGTTATCGGGATTATTTAACCGGATATGATTATCAAGAGGAAAACGCAGCAGAGATAGCAGAACCGATTCGAGTACAGGAACGCAATCATGAAACAGAAAGTACAGAAAATGGTAAAGGTTTGGGCTATATTGCCTTGGCTCTTGCCATCTTGTCCCTTTTCGTTTCACCTGTTCTTTTCGGTGGAGCGGCTATTATTTTGGGATTTCTGGCACGAGGCCGAGGAGCTGAGGGACTGGGTAATTGGTCAATTGGAATTGGAGCAATTTCAGCGGTTATCGGTTTATTTATAGCCCCGTTTTTTTGATGATATCGGGAGTATGAAAATAGATGAATCAATGCAAGTGGAGGAACATTTTTTGTTCTCTCCACTTGTTTTTTGGGAGTGCTCATTTGAAGCGTTATCTTATCTTGATAAAAGAAAAACCCAAGAATGTATGATCTCAACACTCTTAGGTTTCAGTAGCAATCATTATTTTACTAATTGTTTTTCCTTTTGATAATACTCTTCGGCCAGTTTATCAATTTCTTTTTTCAATTCTTCCACCATGGTTTCTTCCGGTACTTTTCGAACGATTTGTCCTTTCCTGAATAAGAGACCTTCTCCACGAGCTCCGGCAATACCGATATCAGCTTCTCTTGCCTCTCCGGGACCGTTAACTGCACAACCGAGAACAGATACTTTAATCGGGGCTTTAATTTTTTGAATGTATTCTTCTACCTCATTGGCAATGCTGATCAAATCGATTTCAATTCGACCGCATGTCGGGCAGGAAACGAGCGTTGCCGCATTGGAAATGAGTCCGAATGCTTTTAATAACTCTCTTGCCACTTTAACTTCTTCAACCGGATCTGCACTTAACGATATCCGTAACGTATTGCCAATTCCTCTGCTTAAAATCGCACCTAACCCGGCAGCACTTTTGACAGTTCCGGCAAATAATGTTCCGGATTCAGTAATACCTAAATGAAGCGGGTAATCAAATGCTCTTGCTGCTTTTTCATATGCTTCGATGGCCAAGTTAACATCAGATGCTTTCATGGATACAATAATATCGTGAAAATCCAAGTCTTCTAAAATTTTTATGTGATGAAGTGCACTTTCCACCATTCCGTCAGCCGTCGGATAACCGTATTTTTCGAGAATTGGTTTTTCAAGAGATCCGGCATTAACACCAATACGGATTGGAATTCCTCGTTCTTTTGCCGCTTTTACAACTGCTTCGACTTTTTCTTTTTTTCCGATATTCCCCGGATTAATCCGAACTTTATCAACACCGCCTTCAATTGCTTTTAGGGCAAGCTTGTAGTTGAAATGAATATCGGCTACAAGTGGAATATGGATTCGTTTTTTTATTTCCGAAATCGCATTAGCAGCCCGTTCATCGGGAACAGCGACACGAACAATTTGACAGCCGGCTTCTTCTAATCTATGGATCTGTGCAACTGTTGCTTCAACATCATGCGTTTTCGTTGTTGTCATACTTTGAATATATACAAGATTATTCCCGCCAATCGTTAAATTCCCGACTTTGACAGGACGTGTTTTTGTACGATGTGTAATTTCACCCACGATACTCTCTCCCTTATCATGAATTCCAAAATGCTGGACGAAATTGCTCCTCTTCATTTTAACAATAATTGATTTTAAGTGGCAAGGAAAATCGTTCTCTCCCTACCGTTCACTTACTAATAAAAGGGATAAAATTACTCATTCTGCCTGCAAAAAATTATCCTCATACAGTTCATCCCACTCATACGGAGTCAAGGAATCCCACCAAGTTTTAACTTAATGAAAAAGAAGATGGGAGAGGGGCTTGCTGCATGCAAATAGCCATGTATTAATAGTTTTTTTGATAGTATAAGAAAGTATAAAAATACAAGCAATTAACTTGGGATTAGTTTTATTGTCTAGCTACGAGCGCCAGCGACTGAGAAACTAGCTCCCCTTTAATGTGCTCCTGCGCCATAGCCTATTCGAGGAAGCGGATGTTCAGCTCGTCGCAAAGCTTCATGAAGTATATCAAGGAAGATTACTCATGAAGTTCACTCTAGGAGTAGCTTCACTACGATAAGTCAACATCGGCTCGTCGCTCGCCGTGTTTCCTTTTCCTCGAAAATGCATTCGCATTTTCTTCGTGCGGTGTCTATTCGAGGAAGCAAGTCTGTTCTCATTGCGGGGTGCTCCAGTTTGTACGTCGCTAAGCGGGCGCTCTGCGCTTTTCTTATTATATACAGGTATTTTATATGTTTCTCCAAATTGCATATCATCCGGTTTAATCCCTTCATTTAAGGCTGAAAAATCCTTAATCATCTCTTCAATCGAAACATCATCAGGGTAACCGCCCTGGCTCTCGATCAATGACAGCAAGGTGTCCCCTGGTTTTACCTCTAATTCAACATATTGGAGAGACAAAGCAGTTTCTTGTACGGATTCTTTTTTTTCTGCACCGGGTAATGTACCGGTTGTAATATCAAAATATATAGCATAGACAACAATGATGATGGCGACAATACCGAATACTCTTTTCATGTTCCCACCTTCTACCAATTCTTTACCGGATTTTAGTATATTTGTATGCTTATATTTCTTCATTATTCCTATATTTTTGCAAAACTAGTAAAAAATTAATAGAAAGGGGGTGCGTGACATAGATTATATTTTGCCGAACATGGTGACATACGGAAATTGGGTATAAAAAACTCCATCCTTTTTCGGCCAAGAAAAAAGATGGAGGTTTCACTTTAATCAATATCCGTTTTTGGAATTTCCTTCATTGTGAGGTGAAGCATGATAATCATAACCGTCCAATTAATCAAAGAAGCAAACGGGACAATGGCATGGAAGAAATGCATAATCATGAAAAAGACCGTCGGCAACGTGATCGCATAAGTACTTAATTTCCATAAATGCCCGTAGTTGATATTGAGTTTTAAGGCATTTTTGAGAATTAATCCGATTAAGGCAAGGATTGTAATCGAAATTATTTGACCGGCAACTTGAATGAGATAAAAAAGAATGAATGAAAAAGCATAAATGACGGATTTAACTGAACCAACAAAATCGAGAAATTGTTGCATTTCCGTTCTACCCATTTCCTCCAAACCAAGTTGCTGATAGGATATCGTTTGTGTTTGATTATTTAAATTTATGACAACATCATATTCTAAAAAGGCTAAAGTATCATCATAGTTTGATTCCACATCATCGACCGTTGTTTGACCTGTGCTGTCGATAATAAAAGTGGAATTACCGGATTCTTCGATAATAACAGGTTCATTTATGTCGGTATGCAATTTTCCGTCTTGAATTGAAAAATCCGGTACCTCTTCATTTATTATCCTAACAGCATCATCATAAATATTATTAAAGTTTTGAACAAAATTGATAAATAAAGGTAGAACAGACAAAACGGAAAGAAAAAATATATAAAGAAAGGTTTTGCCCATCCCTTGATTGCGAAAAGTCGAGATATCTTTTGGGGAATATATACTCTTAATAAATTGCTTAAATATATCCATCTGTTTTCTCTTCCTCCTGTTCACTGTATTCATTATTACTATATTATCCCATAAATGGGTCGAGATGAATAATTTTGTTCATAACAACCCTTTGTGTAATCTCTTTGTAATCAAAATGAAATATTAGTGCAATAAAAAATCCTGCAGTAATTTCTTTTGCACTTTTATTCAGATGCCTTTTCATGATTAAATTTGTATAGGGGTTCTTGTTTTTAAAAAAGGCGTGAAAAAACGAAGGATATAAAAACATGGGATATAATACCATTATAAATATGGTGATCGATTCCAAAACTGTTAAGGAGGGGAAATATATGGATATCTTATTTTGGTTGCTTATTATTGTTTCAATTATCATTGCTTTTGCCGGCTTGATTTATCCGGTGATTCCAAGTGTAGTTTTTCTGGTACTTGCCTATATTTTGTATGGTTTGTTTTACTCATTTGAACCATTGAACTTCACT
The DNA here is from genome assembly GCF_020554505.1 of Caldibacillus sp. 210928-DFI.2.18. NCBI lineage: Bacteria > Bacillati > Bacillota > Bacilli > Caryophanales > Bacillaceae > Caldibacillus > Caldibacillus sp. 210928-DFI.2.18. Next base: position 37,576 of record NZ_JAJCHL010000009.1, on the reverse strand, counting down.
TTTTGGGCGGTACAGCTATTGTTTATGCTGTTGATTTTTGCCGCTGATCATTTGGCAAATATCTTCGGAGTTAAAAAATATGGTGGAACAAAGGTAGGAATGTGGGGGAGTACCATTGGTTTAATTCTCGGTCCTTTTCTCATTCCGTTTCTGGGCATTATTATCGGGCCGTTCATAGGTGCCTTCCTTGCTGAAATCCTAGTCAATCGAGCATCTTTCCGTGAAGCATTAAAAATTGGTTTTGGTTCCGTTATCGGTTTTGTTGGAAGTACGATTGTTAAATCGGTAATTATGGTTACTATGGTTGGATATTTCTTGATTCTTGTCTAATAATTAGCAATTCTTCTTGTCAATAGCCATTTCTAAAAATTTTTAGGCATTTTATTTGAAACTGGAATCGAGTTTTGCTAATCTAAACATACAAGCTCTCATTCCCAAATGATAGCTTAATTACATAATTTTTCTATATCAAAGGAGGAATAAACAATGGCATTTGAATTACCACAATTACCTTATGCGTATGATGCATTAGAACCGCATATTGACAAAGAAACAATGAATATTCACCATACGAAACATCATAATACGTATGTTACAAATTTAAATAATGCAGTGGCAGGAACAGAATTTGAAAATAAAACGGTTGAAGAATTAGTTTCTAACTTAGATGCTGTTCCGGAAAACATTCGCACTGCTGTCCGTAATAACGGTGGCGGACATTATAACCACTCTTTATTCTGGCAACTTCTTTCACCAAATGGTGGCGGCGAGCCTTCAGGTGCACTTCTGGATGCCATCAACGCTAAATTTGGAAGTTTCTCTGCGTTTAAAGATGAATTTACTAAAGCTGCAACAGGTCGTTTCGGTTCAGGCTGGGCTTGGCTTGTCGTAAACAATGGTGAGTTGGAAATCACCAGCACACCGAACCAAGACACGCCATTAAGCGAAGGAAAGACACCGATTCTTGGTTTAGATGTTTGGGAACATGCTTATTACTTAAAATATCAAAACCGTCGTCCCGATTATATCGCAGCTTTCTGGAACGTAGTTAACTGGGATGAAGTGGCAAAACGTTATCAAGCAGCAAAATAATGTTAAATGGAAAAAACCAGTAGAGTCGTATCTACTGGTTTTTTGTATATCTCCCCATCTTCTACAAAGAATACAATTAAAGGGGAGTATGTAATGAAGCAAAAAAGTCAAAAAAAATGGCTGGGTGATGTACATATCACAAAAGATTTGCTGTTGCTTTTACTGATTGGCGGTCTTTATTCCTTAAGTATCGCTTTATCTAATACGTTTGTTAATGTCTATTTATGGAAACAAACGGGTGATTTCTTTCAAATAGGATTATACAATTTGACCGTTGCCATTATCCAACCGGTTACTTTCATATTTGCCGGACGAATGGCGAAAAAAGTCGATCGCATTATTGTTCTTCGTCTCGGTGTGATCTTTTTGGCCATTTTTTTTATTTCAGTATTATTGACTGGTTCGGAGGCAAGTCGTTATTTACTATTACTCGGGACATTACTTGGTATCGGATACGGATTTTACTGGCTCGCTTATAACGTATTAACATTTGAAATTACCGAACCGGATACGAGGGATTTTTTTAACGGATTTTTAGGTGTATTAAATTCGCTTGGCGGGATGATCGGTCCATTAGTTGCCGGCTTTATTATTTCCCAATTCAAACAATTTTACGGATATACAATTATTTTTTCCGCATCCCTCGGCTTATTCGCTTTGGCAACGATTTTAAGTTTTTTTATGAAAAAAAGACCTGCAACAGGAAATTATTTTTTCTCTGCCATTATTAAAGAGCGAAGAAGGAATCCAAATTGGAAAATGGTGACAAATGCAACATTTTTTCAAGGGATTAGAGAAGGGATCTTTGCGTTTGTTATCAATATATATGTTTACATAGCCACCGGCAGTGAAATGGCATTAGGTACCTATGCTTTCGTTAATTCCATTGTATCTTTTATTACTTATTATTTAGCCAGTCGCTTTATTAAAAAACAATACAGGAAAAGGGCGATTTTACTTGGCGGGATATTGTTATTTACTTCAGTGTTCCTCATCATTTTCCATGTCTCTTATCCCATTTTCCTTGTCTATTCTGCATTAATCGCCTTTGCCTATCCCGTCGTTCTTGTCCCGTTTATATCCACCTCCTATGATGTAATCGGGCAGGGGTGGCAAGCGAGAGAAATGAGAATTGAATATATTGTTGTAAAAGAGCTGTTTCTCAATGCCGGCCGAGCGTGCTCAATTATCATCTTTTTATTTTCGATTCTGTATTTTCCGGTTAAAACCATCCTACCTTTATTATTGATTGTCCTTGGTTCAGGCTATTTGTTTATTTATTTCTTTGTTCGTCATATTCAATTAAAAGGGATCTTTTCTTAGGAGGTCCCTTTTTCCTTTCATCATCTTTCCCTTTCTTTTCCTTAACCTTTTCCTAGAAATATGAAGCAAAATCAAATAAAATAGAAAGTATGGATATTTTCTTCCTTATATGTGGATGAAGGGAAAGAGGTTGGTGTACTTGTGAAAAATAATCAAAAAAACAATAAGAAAAAAAGTCATATACCTTTACGGATGAATATATTGTTTTTTACTGTTTTCGTCATGTTTTCTATCTTAATTTTAAGATTAGGGGTTGTCCAAATTGTTGAAGGTGAGGAATATAAAAATGAAGTTCGAAAAACAGAAGAAATATCTGTAAATCATTCAGTTCCCCGCGGCGAATTATATGATTCAACTTATAAAAAAGTTGTTTACAATGTTCCGCAAAAAGCAATTACGTACACGCCGCCTAAAAATCCGCAACCGGATGAATTGTATGAAATTGCGAAAAAGCTGGCCAAATTTATTCAGATGCCAGAGGATGATATGAAAAAAGTAACGGAACGGGATAAAAAAGATATTTGGCTTCTTGAAAATAAAAATGGAAAGAAACTTGTAACCCGTTCTGAAGAGAAAAACTTAAAGGACAAAGAGCTGTATCAATTAAAATTGGAGCGAATTACCGAAGAACAATTACAATCGGTCGATATGAATGTAGCAGCGATTTATCGAAAAATTTATTCGGCTACCGCTTTGACCCCAACGATTGTAAAAAATATAAATGTCACCGATGAAGAATATGCAGCGGTTAGTGAAAACTTAGCGAATCTGCCGGGCGTGGATGTAACGACGGACTGGGAACGGGCATATCAGTTTGGCGATGTATTTAGAGGAATGCTTGGCAGTGTAAAACAAGGATTGCCTGAAGACAAAGTCGATTTTTATCAGTCGAAAGGGTACAGTTTAAATGATCGTGTCGGCTACAGTTACATCGAACAATCTTTGGAAGATATTTTGCAAGGATCAAAAGCGGTTGTTAAAACCGAAACGGATAAATCCGGAAAAATCATAAATACCGAATCGGTATCTGACGGGAAAAGCGGTAAAGACGTTGTTTTGACCGTTGATATGGAATTACAAGCGGAAGTGGAAAGGATCCTTCAAGAGCATATGGCAAAAATTGTCCAATATCCGCGTACGAATTACTTTAATAAAGCATTTGTTGTTGTCATGAATCCGAAAACGGGGGAAATATTATCGCTAGCTGGAAAACAATACAATCGAAAGACGAGAGAATTTGAGGATTATGCCAATGGTACATTTACGTATTCGTTTGAACCTGGTTCGGTTATCAAAGGTGCAACCGTCCTGATGGGGTATCAGGCAGGGGTTATCAAACCTGGCAATATGGAAACCGATGAAAAAATGGTCTTTAAAAACGGTACATCGATTTCTTCTGTTTCTCGAATGGGTTTAATTGATGATTTAACTGCTCTGGAACGGTCATCGAATATTTATATGGCGAAAGTTGCACTTAAAGTAGCCGGCGGAACCTATAAATATATGGGAACATTAAATATCGATTTAGATAAAATTAATGTGATGCGCAGTTATTTTGCCCAGTTCGGCCTCGGTACGAAGACCGGAATCGGTTTCGATAATGAAGTTGTCGGGATTCAACGTGCACCTGAATATCCGGGTCAATTATTATATTTTGGCTTTGGACAGTATGATACGTATACACCGTTACAATTGGCTCAATATGTGTCGACGATTGCCAATGACGGTTATCGGATGAAACCGCAACTGGTTAAAGAAATCCGGGAACCGAATGAAGATAGTAATGAACTTGGCCCAATTATTGAAGAAGTGAATCCAGTTGTCCTCAATCGGGTAGATATGCAAGATGCTTGGATTAAACGGGTGCAAGAAGGCTTTTGGCGGGTAGTCAATGGTTCTCGCGGTACAGCTAGGAATTATTTTAAAAATGTTCCAACAGTTGTAGCCGGAAAAACCGGTACGGCACAAAGTTGGTTTAAAGATGAAAAAACGGGGAGTACCGTCCAAACTGAAAATCTAACCTTTGTCGGCTATGCGCCGTATGATAACCCGGAAGTGGCAATTTCCGTTGTTTTACCGAATCTTTATACTGGAGATAAATCACCTGTTGGTAGTGTGAACCTAGTAATTGCTCAAGAAGTGTTGGAAAAATATTTCAGTATAAAGGCTGACCGGGCGAAACAACCCGCTCAGAATCAAGCAACAGGTGAAACGACAGAGCAAGGAACAACTGAGACAAATCCATAAAAATTAAGGAACTGTCAGGAGAATTCACTCCAAGGACAGTTCCTTTTTATCATTTTGTAATCATATCAGCAATTTCTTGGTTTGATATTCCTTGCTTAAATTCATATTGTCCCGGTTGAACTCTTTTTTCATATCCGTTTTGGACCATGAAGTTAATAAAATCATTTTGATCGGTAATAATATGAATTCCCGCAAGACCTCTGGCAATATCTTCCAAACTCATGCCCTCTCTAATTTCGAACATAAATACTTGTTCTTTTTCTTGTTCTGCTGTATTCGTTGGTGCATTTTTGCTTTCCTCGATCGTTTTTTTCAACTCTGCATTTTCCGCTTCAAGACCGGCAATTTTCTCTTTAAATAAATCCAATCTGTCCTTTTCGACTAGAGTATATCCTTCTTTTTCGGCTGTTGGTTCCGATTTAGCCGTATCATTTTCAAAAAAGAACCCGTACAGGAAAATAATGATCGAAGCAACCAACATTCCAATACTAAAAAAGCGAACGTTCAGTCTATTCATTGCTTGACCACCTTAATCGTTTCTAAAATTTGCTTCACTTCATCCTCACTTAGTGCAGACTGTTTCGCAATTTGTTCCACAGTCAATCCTTGCTCATGTAAAAGACGAACTTGTCCGACAATGATTGGATTCGGATTTTTGGCTTGAGACGGATTTTTGTCCATGTCACCAGGAATTAATAATTCTTCTTCTAAAACTTTCAATCGTTTTTTGATTTGAAAATTTTCCTGGTACATCTGGATCGACAATTGCTCAACCTCATTGCTCAATTCTTTCGTACGATCGGGAAGAAAAAATGAAACAACGATCAAAATAATCGCGATAGCCATTAGTACGAATATTAAAATATCCATATCATCACTCCCACCGTAAAGTTTATCATAATTTGACAAGGAACAACATAGATAAATAATAACTGAGAAATTTTTCATATTTTTACATATATCATATCAAAGCCTGTCAATTTTACAAAAAATATGGCGAAAAAACATGGGTGAAATAACAAAATATGACAAATTGCGTTTATTGTTCGAATAATGATTTGGTGTTACGATGAATATAATAATAATTTTGAAAAAGTAATTGGTAAAAATAGAGGAAGATAACATATAGAATGGGAGTGGGAACGATGAATATTTTGCATACGGAAGATTATTTAATGAAAATGAATTATCAGTTAAAATTTAATCATTATCTTTATTGGAATGGAAAAATGAAGAAAATAACGGCAGGAGAAAATTGGTTAATGGATGGCAGCTTTCATATTAATTGCCGCTATTTGCATACGAAAGATGATTTTCTCTTGGCAAAGCTTTCTATTAGCAATTTAACAGATCAAAGAGTACCGATAAAAGTATTTGTCGAAAGCAATTTAAATGAGCTGAAAAACAATTACGTTTTTGTCTCACCGAAAAAGGATGTTTTATTTTTAACGAATGAAGATGGATTGTTTTTGGCCTCGGGTATGATTAACGGTACCTCGATGAGTCAATATGGTGTTTTAAAAAAGAATCAATACATTGAAAAAATTTGCGACGGAGTGATTCCATTTAATCCGATTGGAACCGGGAATGTTGTTGGCTTATACACCCTCGAACAACTGCTTGTTCCTTATGAGACGACCATAGCCTATACATGGACGCTTGCCTCAAAAACCTTTTCTGAAAAAGAATTGTTAAGTCGGGATGAACAGCTAAAATCGAGACTAGCTTTTTCATGAATTAAATGATATTATAGTAAGGTCGTAATTTGTGAATGGACTGGAGGGAATAATATGCGCGTAAACATTACATTGGCATGTACTGAGTGCGGTGAACGTAATTATATAACCACAAAAAATAAACGTAATAATCCCGATCGTTTAGAATTAAAGAAATATTGTCCTCGTGATAAAAAAACTACAGTACATCGTGAAACAAAGTAAACAGCAGGATTTCTCCTGCTGTTTTTCTTCATACGCAAAAGTTTAAATACCAGAAGGAAGGTAAATTCGGCGTCAATCGCATGGGTTTTTATACGGTACAGTTTAAATTCCAGCAAGGTTGCCAAACTCGACGGCAATCGCTTTAGTTTTCTTTCGCACAATAGGAGGGGTCTGATGATATCGAAAAAAGAATTCAGGGAAAAAATGAAGGCCAAACTGTTATTGCTTACAAAAGAAGATTATCATGAAAAGTCAAGTTTGATCGCGGAAAAATTGTTTAAAACAGAAGAATGGAATAAGGCAAAAATGATAGGCATTACAATTTCCAGGTTTCCTGAAGTCAATACACACCCAATCATCGAGAGAGCCTGGTCCGAAGAAAAATTAGTGGCGGTGCCAAAATGTATTCCTTCGAGCAGGGCTTTGGAATTTTATACAATTCACAACTTTTCTGAAGTAGAGAAGGGTTATTTCGGATTATATGAACCATTGCCCAAAAAAGCAGAAAAAACAGATCCTGCTGAAATAGATTTATTATTTATCCCGGGGTTAGCTTTTACAAAAAACGGCTTTCGATTAGGTTATGGCGGCGGGTATTATGATCGTTTTTTACCGAATTTTACCGGGGAATCCATCGTTTTATCGTTCCGGGAACAACTGGTCGATTGGTTACCGGTTGAGGAATATGATTATCAAGTAAAAAAAATATTGACTGATGAAGATATGTTTGGGTTTGAAGAATGAGTCGGCGGCCTCCAAGATAATTTTTGGATAAAAAACGAAATTTGCCAAAAACTATTTTCAGGAGGTTGAAATCAATGTTATCACGTTTGTTGAAGTTAATGTTTGTAGGCTATGCGATTGTCAAGGCTTTTCAATATCGTTACCACATCATGAATTGGGTTTTAGCCAACGAACGGATTAGAAAATGGGCGGTGGCTACTTCCATGCGGATCCCGAGTATTCGAAACTTATTTATCCGTTCATCTTTTCGGACAACATCTGCTCAATAAAGAATTTTGGACAGGCTTTGATTGGTCTGTCTTTTTTTATTGCCATTCTCCGATCATTAAGCGGGCGCCCTTCGTATTTTTGTTGTCAATTTCTGAGCGCGACGGATTAAGTCCCGTTTGAACAAAGATGAATAGTCACCTGCGCTTTTCTTTGTTGCAATTTTTTCGTTTACTCCATTACAATGGTAGTAAGAAATTGGAATAGGAAAGCAGGGAATCGTTTGAGTTACCATACCGATTATTTATACTGGAAATTTATTCATTCCATGATTGTAGATGGATATCGAATTATGCATTTGGCTGAGGATCAACAGGAAGTTTGGTTGGAAAACATCGTTCATAAACAATTTCCGTTGATTCGGGTGAAACGGAAAGATATTGACTGGAGCAATTGGCTGCGTTCCGATATGAAGCAAACGATTTTGCAAGCGGATAAGATTCGTAAAATGTATTTTCGCAATAAATTTCAAGTGTTGAATATTTATTTCACCAGTCTCCCACCGGTGGATTCATATGAACCGTACGTCAATCGTCCCGTTCAAATCGAAAATGTAAAAACGAAAATGTATTCCATTTTATTTGATGAAAGTCATTTGCAAGACTCCGTTCAATTCGTGACAAAAATTATCGGGCAAAATCCGTTCGGTCAAATAAAAGAAGATTATTCTGATTATGAAGTGGATGCTTTAAAAAGTCTGATTGCTCAAGAAACCATAGCTGCCGAAAAACGTGAAAAACAGTTGTTTAACCGGACCAAACCGTTTTTTACTTATTTTCTATTAGTTGCTATTACTTTCGTGTTTATTTTATTAGAAATGAACGGAGGGAGTACCAACCCGTACGTGTTACTTTATTTCGGCGCAAAATATAATCCGGCCATTTTAGATGGTGAATGGTGGCGTTTCTTTACACCGATGTTTTTACATATTGGATTTCTCCATTTGTTTATGAACGGACTCAGTCTTTATTATTTGGGAACGGCTGTTGAAAGCATTTTTGGTCGGCTCCGATTTTTAATAATTTATCTTTTTTCCGGCTTTTTCGGAACGCTGGCGAGTTTTATTTTTAGTTCACATTTATCAGCCGGTGCCAGTGGGGCCATTTTCGGCTTATTTGGAGCTCTTCTTTATTTCGGAATCGAGCATAAACACACTTTTTTCCGGACGATCGGGCCCAATATTCTCGCCTTGATTGGTGTGAATGTTGTTATCGGTTTTGCCGTCCCTTCTATCGATATTTCCGGGCATATGGGTGGAATGATTGGCGGGTTTCTGGCAGCAGGCATTCTCGGACTTCCGGATACGAAAAAACGCTATAGAATGTATTATTTATTGCTAACCGTTGTCATTACAGCCATTGCCCTTTACTATGGATATCAGTTTCCAAACATCTAGTTATTGATTTGTTGTTTTAGTGAGATAAATTCGTTGTCTGCTGTTTGAAAAATGACGTAAAGGTATTGTTTTGCTTTTGATAGTAAAACAATAGGAACGGTACTGCCGATTGGTGAAATGAGTTGACCGTTTTGTTTTCTTATTCCCAAATAATAGTTCTTATATAGCCCTTCCCAAAGTTGACCGATAATTTCATCTGATTTTTGTCTGGAAAAGGAAGGGAGCGGCTGTTTTTGATAATTGGCTAATAAAGGTAAGGGAATTATATGAAACTCAGCCAAATCAATATCAAGCTGTCTTACTGCTTCTTTTAAATTTGTTGAAATGATTTGATTTTCTTCTTTATCCAGGACTTCCTTCCATCCTGTTTCTTCTTCATTACTCGGCGTTTGGAAAGAAACAAGGGATGGGAGGGCATTTGGGATGATATAGAGAAAATCATCGGACATGCTTTGACTGCTTGTAATGGTTTCTTTTGCATGCAATTCGGCATGGTGAAAACTAATGGCTCTAACAATTTGATTATCTTTTTCGGTAAAAATTCCACTTAATTCCAAACTGTCTGTACTCTCCTCCCATTTCCCCAGTTTACCGATAAGAATTCCGCCCGCAAAAATGAAAGTTACATCCTGCCGTAAATAAGTTGGACGATCCAATCGAGAATAGGACTTTACAGAAAACTGATAACGATTTTGATCGGTTTTGATATTCATTATTTTTGTTTTTGCATCAAGGAATTGTGCTTCTGTATCCAGAGGAAAATAAGTGATGCTCTCAACCGATTGATTATTTTTAAAGTGAAAAAAATACAGAGATGCGGTTATGGTAATCAGAGCTGAACATATGATTAGAAAAGTTTTTGTCGTTTTCATCTATTACTCCCCGCCATTCATTAAATGGATTAATTGATCATTCGTTCCTTTACCAGTGTATGTTCTTGTCCATCTATGTATGATCTGGTATTTATTTCAAGATGCGGGAGTTTGAATAAGTTTATTACCGTAAAAATGATGAACAAAGAAGTATGAAGGGATATATCTTTGTCTATTATGGTAATTAGGCGAAAAAAAACGATTGTCCAAACATTAAGGTAGGATATAATGTCGAAAGAACGAAATATTTTTGATAAAACACCTCTTGGACACTTAAGTGAAAAATAGGGTGTCATAAAACTGGTATTTCTGAATAATCTTTAGATATTTTTACATGTGTACCGATAGGAGATCTCCATCCTGTTAGCCAAAATTAGGCAGGTGTAAAAAAACATGGAAACGAATAATGAAAAAATTTCTGTTTCGAAAAACATCCATGAGAATATAAACAATTTAAGGCAGATTTTAGGAATTGGAAAGAGCTTTGATGTCATTCAACTTGACTTACTTTATGCTGAGCGGGATATGGCAGTCTTTTTCATTGATGGTTTTATTAAAGATGATGTTTTTGTGCAAATAATGAAGCTGCTTAGCGGACTAAAGGCGGAAGAAATTTCTGACCATCCATTAGAAAAATTACTTCGAAGCTATATACCTTATGTTGAAATTGAAACAACCGATGATTTGCAAAAAGTTGCTGACATGGTGTTGGCCGGACCTACTGCATTAATTGTGGATGGTATCGATAAGGCAATTTTAATCGATGCAAGAACATATCCGGCAAGGAGCCCGGAAGAACCGGATATTGAACGTGTTGTCCGCGGTTCCAGAGACGGTTATGTTGAAACATTAGTATTTAATACAGCTTTAACGAGAAGGCGGATTCGTGACCGGACGCTGCGGATGGAATATATGCAAGTCGGTCGCCGCTCGAAAACCGATGTTGTTGTTTGCTATTTGGAAGATATAGCAGATGAAGAACTTGTAATAGATATTAAAAAGTCTCTTGAAAAAATTGATACAGACGGGATTCCAATGGCCGAAAAAACAGTAGAAGAATTTATATCCGGTAATCATTGGAATCCGTATCCCACCGTCCGTTATACCGAAAGGCCGGATACCGCTGCCGCTCATTTATATGAAGGGCATGTCTGCATTATTGTCGACGGTTCTCCCAGCGTCATCATTGCACCGACAACCTTTTGGCACCATCTGCAACATGCGGAGGAATACCGAAATAAGCCGGTGGTCGGTGCTTACTTACGACTTGTCAGGTTTTTGGCTGTCTGGGCCTCGATATTTTTATTACCGCTTTGGTACTTATTGGCTGTTCAACCGGAACTATTACCGGAACGACTTTCTTTTATCGGTCCAAATGAAGACGGTCAAATTCCGTTATTTCTTCAATTTTTATTAATCGAAGTTGGGATCGATATGTTAAGGATGGCCGCGATCCATACCCCGAGTTCATTGGCAACTGCACTCGGTTTAGTCGCCGCACTAATGATCGGCCAAGTTGCCGTTGAAGTTGGTCTGTTTTCCAATGAAGTGATTCTTTATTTATCTATTGCTGCGATTGGGATGTTTGCAACACCTAGCTATGAAATGAGTCTGGCCAACCGAATTTTCCGTCTTATTTTATTAACCTTGACTGCCATCCTCCATGAAATTGGTTTTGTTATTGGGACCTTCTTATGGGTGCTTTTGTTGGTTACCATGAAATCCTATAATGTCCCTTATTTATGGCCATTTATTCCTTTTGACTTCAAGGGGATGATGGACATCATCATTCGGGCGCCAATCCCGTTGAAGAGGACACGCCCAAAGTTTTTGGATCCGAAAGACCCGGATCGGTAATTTCCGTAACCAATTGTTAAAAAAGCTGCTGAAGAAGCAGTTTTTTTATGATCATTTTTTGTTTATAATGAGAGGGGAGAACTTGTTTTGATTAAAAGGTGGTAGAAGAGTTGAAAACAATTTATGATATTCAACAATTATTGAAACAGTTTGGTACAATTATATATGTCGGCGATCGGTTAGCTGATTTACAATTGATGGAATCGGAAGTGACAGAATTGTTTCGCTCGCAATTAATTGATATAAAAGATTACCAAATGGCATTATTATTGTTACGACAAGAAATACAAAAAGAAATAGATAAGAAAAAGAAAAGGTGATTGTATTGGAAAAGGAATTTATTTTCAGCATTGATTTAGGCGGAACTTCATCAAAGGTTGCAATCTTGAAAACAGATGGAAAAATATTGGAAAAATGGGAAATACCGACAAACAAAGCGGAAAATGGTAAGTTCATTGTTGAAGAAATCTATTATTCTTTTAATAAGAAAATCAATGAGTTAAACATCAAACCGGACCAATTTTTTGGTATCGGAATGGGTGCTCCCGGACCGGTATTGAAGGACGGGCGAATAACCCGGGCAGTTAATATTGGTTGGGAAAATTATCCTTTAAAGGCTGAACTGGAAAAGACCTTCTCGTTACCGGCATATGTCGAAAATGATGCGAATTGTGCTGCATTGGGCGAGCTCTGGCTGGGAGCAGGTAAAGGATTAAAGGATATTGTCGCTATTACTCTTGGTACCGGTGTCGGTGGCGGTGTCATTATTGACGGTCATATTGTTGGCGGCACGACCGGTGGCGGGGGAGAAATTGGCCATATGACAGTACAACTTGAACATGGTTTTCAATGTAATTGTGGAAAAACCGGCTGTTTAGAAACCGTTGCCTCAGCTACCGGTGTTGTCAATTTAGCCATGCAAAGAATTGAAAGCTTGGAAAAAGAAACGATTTTAACTACTGTCTTAAAAGAAAAAGGGAAACTAACTTCCAAAGATATTTTTGATGCTGTTCATGAAGATGAGATTGCCGGGGAGATAGTCGATCGTGTCGGTTATTATTTAGGTTATGCCTTGAGTACGTTAAGTGCGATTTTGAATCCCGAGGCAATTATTATCGGTGGCGGTGTTTCAAAGGCCGGAAACAAGTTATTGGAACCGGTTAATACTTATTACCGGAAATTTGCTTTTCCACCAACCGGTACCGATACAAAGATTTTGCTTGCTGAATTAGGTAATGATGCCGGGATTATTGGAGCCGGTTATTTGGTCAAGCAAAACAGTTAACTGTTTATGCTATTCCTCTCTTGTTTGACACACAAAGGGATAAACATTTCATACAATGAAGATGACAATAAAGTGTTGGAACAAAGGGGGATATGAATGAGAGTACGTGTGCGGCATGGTGATTCATTTTGGTTATATAGCCGGTTGTTTCATATTCCAATTCAATTAATTGAAGATTCCAACCGGCATATTGCATCCAATTTTTTAGATGTTGGGATGGAAGTAGAAATACCGGGATTTATTGAAGAGACATATATAATCCAACCTGGTGACACGTTTTTTCAATTGGCAAAAATGAGTAAAATGCCTGTCGAGGCGCTCTTATTATTAAATCCCGGTGTTTATCCCGATCATCTTGCTTTAGGACAATCGGTAAAATTGCCAAAAAGAGTGACCGAACCTGTCATCAATGATATTCAAACCTATGATTTTACCCATTTACAACGTGATATTGAAACATTGCTTTGTCTATATCCGTTTCTCAAGGTAAATACCATCGGTGAAAGTGTACTTGGAAATCCCATTTATGAGTTGGAAATAGGAAGAGGAAAACGAAATATTCATGTAAACGCTTCTTTTCATGCCAATGAATGGATTACGACCCCTGTGTTAATGAAATTGGTGAATACATTTTTCCTTGCATTAACAAATGAAAACATGCTTAATGGTATACATGCACTGCCGCTTTATCATAAAAATACGTTGTCAATTGTCCCGATGGTAAATCCGGATGGCGTGAATCTTGTTCTTCAAGGTCCGCCGGCTGAAAAAAAAGAAGAAATTCTTGCATTAAATTCCGGTTCCCCTGATTTTTCCGGGTGGAAGGCGAATATTCGGGGGGTTGATTTGAATAATCAATTTCCGGCCAATTGGGAAATAGAAAAAGAACGTAAAGAACCGAAAAGTCCGGCGCCAAGGGACTATCCGGGTGAAATTCCACTTTCCGAACCGGAAGCGGTGGCTATGGCTCGGCTTGTTGAAAAAAAACAATTTTCACGTGTTTTAGCTTTCCATACCCAGGGCAGGGAATTTTACTGGGGATATGAAGGTGTAGAACCTGTCGAATCAGAGCGATTGGCAAGAGAATATGAAAAAGTAAGCGGTTATAAATCCGTTCGTTATATTGACAGCCATGCAGGTTTTCGAGATTGGTTTGTCCATGCTTATCAAAAGCCGGGTTTTACGTTCGAACTTGGGTTAGGTGTTAATCCTCTGCCGGTTTCACAGTTTCCGCAAATATACGAAGAAATGTTGAATGTATTTTTAGTGACATTAAACAGTTGAACAATAGTACTGTTGCCGCATTCCCCTTTTTTTGTCATCTTTTTTTAAAAAAATTTTAATAAAAATGAAACATTTCGCTTTTTCATACGTCTTATAAAGGGAAACTTCAATAGTGGGGGCAATATCCTGAAAAACGTGCGCATTATTTATTGAGAAGGTGAAATCTGATGGGGAAATGGCTGTCTGTTCTTATCTTTTTTGTCCTGTTACTTTCCGGCTGTGAAACAGAAGAATTAAATAAACCATCACTGTCCAAACTTGATTCTGAAAAATCGGCCGCAAATCAAACAGTAAATGGCAAGGGACTAAATTCACAATCAATTGTCCCATTAAAAGTGAAGGAAGCGGATTTTCAATTTATCATTGATTGGGAGACAGACGAAACACTGTTATTTGTCGAGAGAAAAAATAGCCGGTCAATTGTTTCGGCATATGACTTACTATCCGGAGTTAAAAAAGAAGTCTATGTTAGTGATGAACCGATTGTTTCTGCACAATTGAGCCCGTCCAGAGAATATCTTCTGATTCATTCAGCCTCAACGGCCTATAAAGCACTTCTGACTGTCATCCGGCTTCCCAGTCAACAAATCGTGTTTCAAGAAGAAATTGAGTCAAAAGAAGTTCATTATGAGTGGAATGGGTATGATGAAACGAAAATACTTGTCAGTGCTTTTTATGAAGATTGGTCATTTCGTTCCTATTTAATCGACATAGAAAAGCGTTCCCTTCAAGAGATGAACCTTTCCCAACCGTTTGCGGTCTGGCTTAAGCAATCAAGATTTCTATATTTGGATTGGGGCAATGATGAACCGATGATTACCGCGCCCCTAACCATTTATGAAAATGGCAATGAAAAACATGTAAAAAACGAAGAAAAATTTTACTATATTGATGGGTGGAAAAATTTCCTATTGGCCATTGCCCCGAGTGATAAAGATCCATCGAAAGCGATATTTCTTTTTTATGATCATGAGCTTCAACCACTGTATTCTTTTGAAATCCCGCATTTAACCGATTTTTCCGGGTGGGTTATCCCAACCTATGATTTGGCCGGTAAGAATTTTTTTATTATTGAACCGAAGAAAAGCGGGGAGGCGGATCTTTATAATGACGGATTCCGGCTGGTCAAACGGAATATTAAGAGTGGCAAAGAAGAAGTCATTCTTAAGTCTGTTGAAAGTGCACCACTGCTATGTTCACCAAAAGGAAAAAGCTGTTTAACAGGAAACTTATATGAACATATTATTTTTATAAATGAGAAAAAAATGGCTTCCGTTATTGAATTTGAATAAAGAAAACTCGGACCCAGGTCCGAGTTTTCTTTACCGTTTTTTAATCTTTTTGAATCCGATTTTCACCATATAAGGGAAGATTCCGAACCATTTATAGACGAACGGTTCCTTTTGCATCTTTTTTTCTAGTTTCCGTTTATTTCTTTCCTCTTTCGGTGTTTCAAAATGGGTGACAACCGTTTTGGTCAAAAAACGAATATAGTCATCTGATTTCATTCCACCCTCATCCTTGTCCATTTCTCTTTTACTATTAGGTTATCCAAATAATGAAGTCTATAAACAGGGATGCAAAAAACCCATTGTCCGGTGGATTGATTCATTTTGGATCATTAAGGTTCCCATCTTCACGTAATTCCGTGTCTTGGTCTTGCTCAGCCGGTTCTGGTTCCGGGGCAACTTCCTCCGTTTTTTTATCTAACATCAAATCCATAAATAATTCTCCTTCATCATCCATGTAACATTCGAAGGAAACCAATAGCCCGTTTTCCTTTTCTTCTTTTACCCGATACAAAACATAGCCGACATCGTATTCCAATTTGCCGGAATTGGAAAAATTCTCGCTCTCATATGCCTTTTCGACATCTTGATAGGCCATTAACAATAATGTTTCCAACTCATAAGTGATATGAAAATTATCAAAAACTTGTTTTTCAACAACATATTTTGTCGTCGAGTGAAGCAATATCGTAGAAAAAAGAAAAAACAAAAACAAGGTAAAAGGGAGGATGAAACCATTTTTATTTATTATTAGTGATCGGAATTTCCCGCGGCAAATAAATTTCTTCTTCATAAATTTTACCGTTTTCGTGTGTAACGATGAATTTAATCCCATGTGGTATTTGCTCATAATCAAATCTCCTGATACGAAATAAGATTAATTGGTGCCCCATCCCGTCGACTCGCCTCCTAATTCGATTTCCATACCGTTCATATAGCGTATTGGTTCCATCTTTCCAAAATAAAATTCTATTGTAGCTTGCGGTCAAAAAGATTTCATCACTTTGCCGAATTTCCCGTTTGGCTTGATTCATAAACATTTCCCATTGCATTTGATCCGCTATCTCACTTGAATAAGTATGATAACGTAACAACGGGACCATATTCGTCAAATAGACAATAATTAAAGAAAATATGGCCAAACTAAGCAACATTTCTACCAAAGTATAACCTTTTTCATTGATTATTGATTGTTCGGCATACATGTTTCTCCTCGTTTTCCATGCTTTTATAATAAACACAAATTTCTTTCATCCCCTCCATGTTTTCTTGAACAACTGTGTAATAGGCCGGGTACCCCTCCTGTTGGATTAATGGTTCAATCGGTTGGTCATAAATCACTTTTTGAACCTGTCTCGATAAAATTTGATTGCCCATATGTTCAATAAGGATTTCCTTCCTCGCTAAAGTTAAGTGTAAAAAGGAGGGAATAACCGTTGATAAGATTACAAGCCAAACGAAAAAGGCAAGTAAGATCTCAAGATAGATTGATCCCTCATTTTGTTTATCAAGAACTTTCTTCAAAAATTTCAAAACGGCCACTCCCGATACTGATAAAGATTTGATATTTCTTCCCGTTCACTTGAACCCAAATATTACCAAACCGGTTAATATTTCCGTCCCCGACAAAACGAAAATTTGCCAGATGCCCGTGGGAAATGACAACATCATCCGGTACTTGTCTTTGGAGATAAACATTTCCCCGGTGGTCAGTAATTTTATAAATCTTTTTATTGCTATCATATTGATAGTAGACAGCCCTTCTTCTGCTCAATGCCAGACTTTGTGCGTAAAACAAATCCTCTTCGTACTGCTGCAAAAAATATTTTTCATTAATGGTATTTTGAACACTGTGAAATAAGGGGGGCAGACTCATTAGCATAGTGACGATGATGAAAAGGATTAATAATACTTCAATAAGTGTAAAGCCTGCCTGATTCGATTGCCTGTTTAGCAACGATGTCTTTATCCGATTGATCTTCCCTTCACTCTTTGATAACTGCGTCACCATTAGAGATAACAATCTTCCTTCCATCCGGACATACCGGTTCTTCTTTTAAATAACCGTTTTTCAAGTCATCAATAGAAGCAGGTAATTTATTATGATCTATTTGATAGGCTTGGATTTCTGCCTGAACCATATTTTCTAATCCTTCACAGCCTTTATTGCTGATATTTTTCTGGTGTTTTGTCACGTTTGGAATGGTTATAAGCAGTAAAATAGTGATGACGAACAGAACGATCATCATCTCGATTAACGTAAATGCAGATTCTTTTTTCAACATGAAAATCTCTCCTTCATCCAAAATTTTTAAATATAATTGATTAGTTGGAATGACGGTAACATGATTGAAAAATACATCAAGATAATCCAAATAGCGATAAACCCAAAGATAAGCGGCTGAATGATTTTAATAATTTTCTCCAACTTTTCAAAAAAGGCCTCTAAACAATATTGACTGTAGGCTTCCAACTCCACTTCCAGCTTGCTGATTAATTGACCATGTTGGATTACTGTAACCAACTCTTTCTTCCAAAACGGGATCTTTTGCACCGCCGCTGAAAAACTATCTCCGTTGAGTAATCCATCATTAATTTTTTCAATCGCTTCTTTTAAATAAGGCTTTTTCGGGTCGTCCTTGATAAAATGTAAAGATTGAAACAAGGACAAACCCGATTGCAATAATTGACTTGTATGATAAGCGATATAATAGGTGTTCCACAGCTGAACCAAATTCCCTAAGATCGGGAACTTTCCAAATGCAGTCTGAATTTCAAAGCTTGTTTTCCGCATACGATAACTATATTGGGCAATTATCATGATAGAGAACAACAATAATAAAACGGTACCTATCATTAACGGATGTTCACGAATCCAAAACAAAGACTTTAACAAAACATTCGGCTCTGCTTGAAAAGAGTGATATAATTGGATAAATTGCGGCAACAGCTGCCAACTGATTACAAAAAACATCCCTCCTGTTAAAATGAGCAGGAAAATAGGGTAAGTCAATAAAGTTTGAATTTTCTTTTTCCGCCTTTCCCGCTCTGAAAGGATCAAACCCGCTGTTTGTAATGACTTTGACAGATTCCCGTTTTGTTCTCCATAAAACACGAAACTAACAGCAGTGGAATGGAATTGTAATTGCTCCAAAACTTTAAAAAACTTTTCACCATTTTTCAGTTTTTCTATGCTTTCCAACAGTTCATTTTGTTTATCCTTTTTTAACTGTATTTGAATAAAGCCGATCGCATCGCTAATGGAATATCCTTCGTCCAATAACATGCCAAGTCTTTTTAACAGCAAAATTTGTTCTTCAATTTTCCAGCGGCTTTGTCTCAATATCATGCACCCATCTTTCATACTCACTTTTCTTGATAAATCCGAGAGCAATACCTTTTGCAATCAATTGGCCCAAAGTCGGATAGCGCGCCGAAAATGCTTCACCCTTCATTTCCAACAGTGCTTCCTTTAATGCACGACCGTACAAAATTTCATAAACGGCAGTACGCTTATTTTTATTCTGGTTGCAATAGACGGGACATTCTTCTTCTAAACAGTAAGGACAAATTAATTCGACTAATCTTTGGGCCGTCACTGCCACCAAAGTTTGTTCAATTTCATGCCAATTAACACCAAATTCGATCAACCGGTACAATGCACCTTTTGAATCTTTCGTATGCATCGTTGTCAATACTAAATGACCGGTTAATGCTGCTCGAATGGCAATATGTGCTGTCTCACTATCACGAATTTCGCCGACCATAATAATATCGGGATCATGTCTTAAAATCGCTTTTAAACCGGTATTATACGTAATGCCGGCTTTTTCATTTACTTGAACTTGAAGTAAATCTTCACTATTTTTTTCAACAGGATCTTCCAAGGTGATGACATTCCTGCCAAGAGATTTTGTCGAATGTTGGAGAAGAGAATATAAAGTTGTTGTTTTGCCCGATCCGGTTGGTCCTGTAAATATGATTAAACCGTGGGAAAACTTTAACATGGCTAACAGTAGTCTCAGTGATTTTGGGAATAAGGATAATTGTTGAAATGGGATGTATGATTCTTGTGGTAATATTCGGATGACCAAACTTTCAGCGAATATGGAAGGCAAAGTGGATAATCGAAGTCCGACAGATAGCCCCCCGATATCTATTTGAAAAGAACCGTTCTGGGGTTTTCTTTTTTCGCCGATATCCATTGCTGCCTGAAACTTCATATATGAAATTAATCTTTCCGTTTCCTCCAGTTCGATTGTCATTATGGGGATGAGTTTATGAGACAATCGAAATAGAACGGATGCATGTTTTGATTTGGGGATGATATGAATATCTGTTGCATGTAAAGAAAGGGCGTGCTCCAAAATTTCCCTTGCCCGTGTTTCAATCGAGTTCGGCAAAGTTTAAATCACCTTCCTTTCTTTTTCAGTAAATGTAATTCGACATAAAAAACAAAATTCCTTCTTTTTTATAAAAAATTTTTTTGTTTTACATATTTATTAATATTTATATGTGAATTTTTGAACATTTTCCGACAATCCTCCCTATAGACTAATATTGCTACGTTTTCTATATTATAATGATAAAAAAGCCCTAAGAGGTGATAACTTTGCAACAAACATTGAAAATTACAAATGTTTTATCGGACCCCACAAGGTATTCAATTTATGAGTACATCACGAAAAATCATAAAAATGTAACCGTTCAAGAAATTGCTGACAAATTTAGTATCCATCCGAACGTAGCAAGATTACACTTGTCCAAATTAGAAGATGTAAACATGCTGAAATCTGAAAACAGAAAAACAGGAAAAGGCGGCAGACCAAGCCGGATTTATCAATTATCCGATGATGTGATTGAACTGAATTTCCCTTTCCGAGATTATCACTTACTTGCAAAAATTGCCATTGAATCAATGGTCCAACTTGGAGAAATTGCTGAACCGGCCCTTTATGAAACCGGCAGACGTTTTGGTTACGAGTTAATGGAAAACCAAATTACGAAATATGGATTAACCAGTGATCAGTTAACGTTTGACCAAAAGGTGGAAATATTTAAATCCACATGTACGATGTTAGGTTTTTATCCGGATTTATATATTCAAGAGGGCCAGAAAAAACTTCATTTACAAGTGTTTAATTGCCCATTCCGTGAAATAGCAAAAGAACATAAATCAACGACATGTAATATGCATATTGCGTTTATCAAGGGACTTCTTGAATCTTTATTTGATGACTTCGAACTTGTGGCTACACAAAATATGTTCGAAGGTTGCGATGCTTGTGCATATCGGATAAATATTCCAAATTAATGCTGAAAGTGTTTACAACCGTAATTACTATTATTATAATAGAAATAAATTGAAACTTCTATCAATATCTCGATAGAAGTTTTATTTTTCATGTCATTCCATGATAAAATAAATTGAAACACAAGGGGAGGGATCTGGATGGATCGTATGTATCGGGTATTATCATTTTGGACCGGCATTTTCACGGTCATGTTTTATGTCGGGGGCATGAATGTTTTGGCATTATTATTTTTAGCACAAACCGGTTTTTTCCTGTTATTGGGGTATTTGCGATTATCTGAAAGGATGTATATGTATATATTTGGTGCGTATTTAACCATATTTTTTGTCGGTTTTACATACTATACCACCTTCCATTTTGTTCCAGGTACAGGCCATTAACTGCTCAGGTAATCTTTATATGCATATCAATCGGCTGATCAATTAAATATTTCCAAACAGGAGGATTTATATGGGTACAGTAATTATTACAGGTTTGGTTACATTACTTGCTATTTTTGCTGTTTTTTCCTCGTTTAAAAGCAAAAATTATTTAGGATTGTTTTTTTCTGTGGCAACTGTTCTTGTTTTTGGCTTTTTTACATTGATGACCCTCATATTTGACGGGTTTCCTGAGGCTTAAAAGACATTTATGAAAAGGCTTCATGAATGTGGGATTGCTTTTTTAGCCCCCATTTCATGAAGCCTTTCTCTTTTTATACATGATGAAGAAACTTCCTGCTAATGAAAGTTTATTGTCTAGTTTCAAGGGGCTCGCAACTAGCAAGCTTCGTTAAACGGGTTTACTGCACTTTTCTTATTAAGCCAGCAAGCATGACTTAGTTAAATAAAATAATCCGCCATTGATGATCGAAATTTCAATTTTCGGTTCATACTGATTTTTTAATGCTTCTTTTTCAATATAATACCTTTCCGGCTTTTCCTCTATGTCAACGTAAAAGGAATCTAATAACGATTCATCTGCTTGCCAGCGTTTCCTCGCACTGGTTGCCCAAGAATGATCATCTTTCATTATGTCCTTTTCAATATATTGTCTGATTCGCCTTATTCCGCTTTCCGGTTTAAACATTGGGGTGAAGGTAAAAGCAAAGTCCGGAATTTTTGTAGCCAAGGAAATTTCCTTCTCAACCAGTTCATCATGAAAGCCTTCCAGCAGCGTCCCATTTATTAAATTCATTCCGATCGAACGCAACATATCTTTCCTCCGATCACAAAGATAACTGATTTTCAAATTTAAACAAAACCAAGGTACCAATGCGGTATGATTTTTTTCAGTTCCCGGTCTATTTTCAAATAAACGAATATAACTGCCCATTTGTTTCGAAACATGAAAGATTTGATGCAAACGAGGTGAACCGAAATGAATGAGTTCTCCTTTCAAATCTTTTGCTCTGTGAAAGTCGGTTATAAAAGTAAGTTTTTGCGGATTCGGTGTTCCTCCTGTTTTTTCAATATAATGCCAATAAAAAGGGCGATTCATCAGTAATTTATCCATATCAACCGTCAATTGAACGGTTAAGTGGGTATGATCGAGCGATTCGATTTGACAATTGGTTGTCGAGAAAAATTGTTTAAGATAAGAATGAATTTCCTGCTGCTTCATGATATTCATCCTCCTTAAACTTCTCGGCAAACTCGATCATGGCGGTTAAATTGTCCATTTTAATTTTCATCTCTCCTTCTGATTCCGACTGACCAAAAATATCAACCAGGTGATCCTCTAGGCGACCGAAATCAAGCTTGGTCAAAATTTCATCCAATTCACCAATGACGCGTTCAAACAGATGAATCTTCTCATATAACAATTTCAAAATATGTTCTTCAACGGTTCCCTTTGTAGCAAAATTATAAACCATGACATCCTTTTCCTGCCCGAGTCTGTGTACCCGTCCAATTCTCTGTTCAAGGCGCATCGGATTCCAAGGTAAATCAAAATTAATGATATGGTTGCAAAACTGAAGATTGATTCCTTCTCCACCGGCTTCCGTTGCAATAAATACTTGCGCATGGTTTTGAAACAATTCCTTCATCCAGTCTTTTTTCCCCCGCTTAAAACCGCCGCGAAACGGAACGGATGAGATCCCGTGCTGTTTTAAAAACCACTGAAGATATAGTTGTGTTGCCCGATATTCAGTGAAGATAATCACTTTGTCGTTAATAGAATGAATTAACTCCAACGCTTTTTCTGCTTTTGAATTCACTTGGATTTTCTGGATTTTTTCCATTATTGACTGAATAAATTGTTTGAAAGAAGCGACGGGGTCCTCGTTTTTTTCTATCATATTTTTTACCGTGGTAAAAACAGCTTCTTTACTGCTGCATGCTTCCCGTTGGAGAGTCAAAATGGAAAAGGCATTGGCCAACAGACTGTCAAATTGATTTCGTTGACTTGTGATATGATCATATAATTCCCGTTCTTCTTCTGTAAAATCGATTAATATCGTTTTGACATGCCGTTTTGTCCACTCGATTTTTGTATCTTGTCTCCTGTTTCGAATCATTACTTTATTAATCAATTTTTTCAATTGTTCGTCGCTATATTTATCTTTGTTATTTTTATAGGTTTCTAAAAAGTCATCATATGTTCCTAAATGTCCGGGCTTCAATAATGAAACAAGATTAAAGATTTCCTCGATTTTATTTTGGATCGGGGTGGCGGTCAAAAGTAAACAAAACTTCTTTTTTAAACCTTGGACAAACTCATAGTTTTTTGTTTTATGGTTTTTCAGTTTATGGGCTTCGTCGATAATGACAAAATCATAGTTTTGTTCTAATATCTTTTCTCGATGAGGACTTTTTTTGGCCGTATCAAGGGAGGAGACCATGACGTCCACCGTTTCCCAACTGTAATTTTTTCGATAAGCGATTGCGGGAATATGGAATTTGCTGTTTAATTCGAATACCCATTGCGAGACAAGGGAAGCAGGTACAAGAATTAAGATTTTTTTAGCCAAACCGCGAATCATATATTCTTTTAAAATTAACCCGGCTTCAATTGTTTTTCCGAGACCAACCTCGTCTGCCAAGATTGCTTTTCCGTTCATTTGCTCGATGACTTGACTGGCAGCCTCAATTTGGTGAGGTAACGGTTTTAACTCCGGTAAAAATTTAGGGGCCATCAAACCGTAAAAGTCGGGAATCAGTAAATGCTTCTCAGCTTCTAATGCCAAGTTATATAAGTGCCAATTCGCCCATGGTCCATCGTCTTTGAGTTTCATGAAAAATCCTTCTTGCCATGTAGAGTCAAAATGTACTTCAACATCCATAAAAACACTCCTTTTCCGACGATGAAATGGTGGAAAAATGTAAAAAACAATGATACGATGAAGTTGGAATTTTGTTAAAGAAATTTAGTAACGGATTGTAAGTGTAGTATATCCCTGTTGGCGAAAATTATGAAAAATTTGGGATGTCAATCCATGTACAACAAAAGGAGGGAGCTGGATGGAAGAGCTGAAGCGGACACCACTGTATGATATGTACCGACAAATGGGGGCAAAGTTGATTGACTTTGGCGGTTGGGCTTTACCTGTGCAGTTTTCGAGTATTAAAGCCGAACATGAGGCGGTCCGGATGCGTGCAGGACTGTTCGATGTTTCACATATGGGTGAGATTGAAGTCAAAGGACCGGATGCGTTTTCCTTTTTACAAACGATGCTGACGAATGATCTTGCTAAATTGAAACCGGGTAAAGCCCAGTATACGTTCTTATGCAATGAAGCCGGGGGAACAGTAGATGATTTATTAGTTTATCAGTTTCATGATGACTCTTATCTATTAGTTGTAAATGCAGCAAATACGGAAAAAGATTTTCAATGGTTATCGACGCACAGAACGGGACGAGTAAACGTGACAAATGTTTCTGCCAATTATGCACAGTTGGCTTTACAAGGTCCTTTAGCTGAAAATGTGCTGCAGAAACTTAGCAATGACGATCTTTCCACTATTCCTGTTTTTGGGTTTAAACAATACATAAAAATAAACGGGGCAACAGCACTCGTATCCAGAACCGGATATACGGGAGAGGATGGTTTTGAGATTTATTGTCACCCGTCCGATGCCCGGCGGTTATGGCAGGAGATTTTGGCAGCCGGAAAAAATGAAGGAGTTTTACCATGCGGCCTGGGAGCCAGGGACACATTGCGTTTTGAAGCTTGCCTGCCATTGTACGGGCAAGAGTTATCTTCCACCATTTCACCGGTTGAAGCGGGATTAACGTTTGCCGTAAAGACGGAGAAGAAAGAAGATTTTATCGGGAAGGCAGTACTAAAAAAACAAATAGAAAATGGTGCCACTAGGAAATTAATCGGGATAGAAATGATTGACAGAGGGATTCCGAGAACCGGCTATAAAGTCTTTCAAGATGGAGAAGAAATTGGGGTAATTACAACCGGTACACAATCTCCCACACTAAAGAAAAATATCGGTCTTGCCCTTGTCAAAAGCAATAAAGCGGATATAGATACGGAGCTATTTGTGGAAATACGTAATAAACAAATATTAGGGAAAGTGATTCCGACACCTTTTTATAAAAAAAAAAAGATTGGTCAATCATGATTGAAGCATAAGAGAGGGGGATTTTTCATGGCTTTTCGATATTTACCGATGACAGAACAAGATAAAGCGGACATGCTTGCAAAAATTGGGGTAGAAACGGTAGACGAGCTTTTTTCAGATATACCGGAAAACGTACGGTATCAGGGTCGCTTACGTTTAAAAGAAGCAAAATCCGAACCAGCACTTTATAAAGAATTATCTGATTTGGCTGCCAAAAATGTAAATGTAAAAAATTTCACAAGTTTTTTGGGAGCGGGTGTATATGATCATTATATTCCGTCCATCGTCGATCATGTCATTTCACGCTCAGAATTTTACACTGCTTATACGCCGTATCAACCGGAAATTTCCCAAGGTGAGCTTCAGGCAATTTTTGAGTTTCAAACAATGATTTGTGAATTGACCGGCATGGATGTGGCCAATTCTTCCATGTATGATGGCGGTACGGCTCTGGCGGAAGCGGCCATGCTTGCAACCGGACAAACAAAAAGGAGAACGATTCTCATATCGGAAGCGATCCACCCGGAATATAAAGAGGTAGTAAAAACCTATGCAAAAGGGCAAAAATTACAAGTAGAGGAAGTACCGTTAAACAATGGAGTTACCGATATAGAGTCATTAAAAAATCAGTTAACCGATGATGTCGCATGTGTTCTTGTGCAATATCCAAACTTTTTTGGCCGCATCGAGAGCTTACGTGAAATTGAACCGGTTGTGCATGGAAATCATTCATTATTTATTGTCTCCGCAAATCCGGTTGCTCTCGGAATTTTGACACCGCCCGGAAAATTTGGAGCCGATATCGTAACCGGTGATGCCCAACCTTTTGGGATACCCCAGACTTTTGGTGGTCCTCATTGTGGATTCTTTGCTGTATCGAAAAAGTTCATGCGGAAAATCCCCGGCCGATTAGTCGGGCAAACAACCGATGAAAATGGCAACCGCGGCTTTGTTTTAACACTGCAGGCACGGGAGCAACATATCCGTAGAGAAAAGGCGACCTCCAATATTTGTTCTAACCAAGCGTTAAACGCATTGGCTGCAAGTGTGACGATGACGGCACTGGGAAAAAAGGGTATTCGGGAAATGGCAATAGGTAATATACAAAAAGCAAATTATGCTAAAAATGTGTTTAAACAAAATGGTTTTGAGATTGTCTATGATGGTCCGTCCTTCAATGAATTTGTTGTTAAACTTGATAAACCGGTAGAAGGGCTCACGTCTTATTTATTACAAAGCGGAGTAATTGGCGGGTATGATTTAGGAAAAGTGGATCCTAAATATGCCGGTCAGATGCTTGTTTGTGTTACCGAAATTCGCACGAAAGAGGAAATTGACACATTCGTTGAGAAAGTGAGGGCGTATCATCATGGTTAAGGACAATTTTCCGTTAATTTTTGAAATTAGTAAGCCGGGAAGAATTGGTTATTCATTACCGGAAATAGATGTTCCAGAAACGGATATTGATCGTTTGCTGCCGGAAGATTATATTCGAACGGAAGAACCTGAACTTCCTGAGGTTTCGGAACTTGACATTATCCGTCATTATACCGCTCTTTCAAAAAGAAACCACGGGGTCGATTCCGGTTTTTATCCGCTTGGTTCATGTACGATGAAGTATAATCCAAAAATCAATGAGGATGTGGCAAGACTTCCCGGATTTGCTCATATACATCCGCTTCAAGATGAAAGTTCAGTCCAAGGCGCTCTTGAACTTATGTATGATTTAATGGGACATTTGAAAGAAATAACCGGTATGGATGAAGTGACATTACAACCGGCTGCAGGAGCTCATGGCGAATGGACAGGGTTAATGCTCATTCGTGCATACCATGAGGCAAACGGTGATTTTCATAAAACAAAAGTAATTATCCCGGATTCTGCTCACGGAACGAATCCGGCTTCGGCCACAGTCGCCGGATTTGAAACAATTACAGTTAAGTCCAATGAGTTTGGTCTTGTCGATATCGACGATTTGAAGCGTGTTGTTGGTTCGGATACGGCGGCGCTCATGTTGACAAACCCGAATACACTGGGTCTGTTTGAAGAAAATATTGAGGAAATGGCAGAGATTGTCCATGCAGTCGGCGGGAAATTGTACTATGATGGGGCAAATTTAAATGCAATCATGGGGAAAGCACGTCCCGGAGATATGGGCTTCGATGTCGTGCATTTGAATCTTCATAAAACATTTACCGGTCCTCATGGCGGCGGTGGCCCGGGGAGTGGTCCTGTCGGTGTGAAAAAAGAGTTAATTCCGTTTTTACCGAAACCGGTACTGGTGAAGAAGAATAATGAATTTTGCTTTGATTATGACCGTCCGCAATCTATCGGCCGGATAAAACCATTTTACGGCAATTTCGGAATTAATGT
The DNA here is from genome assembly GCF_020554505.1 of Caldibacillus sp. 210928-DFI.2.18. Taxonomy (NCBI): domain Bacteria; kingdom Bacillati; phylum Bacillota; class Bacilli; order Caryophanales; family Bacillaceae; genus Caldibacillus; species Caldibacillus sp. 210928-DFI.2.18. Next base: position 9,736 of record NZ_JAJCHL010000009.1, on the reverse strand, counting down.
CCGGGCTTACACATATATTCGAACGATGGGCCCGGATGGATTAAGGCAAGTGACGGAAAATGCAGTGATCAATGCGAATTATATGATGCGGTCGTTAGCCCCGTATTATGATTTACCGTATGATCGCCATTGCAAGCATGAATTTGTCATTAGCGGCAGACGGCAGAAAAAATTAGGTGTTCGTACACTCGATATTGCGAAGAGGTTACTTGATTTCGGTTTTCACCCCCCGACCATCTATTTCCCGTTGAATGTGGAAGAGAGTATGATGATTGAACCGACTGAAACGGAATCGAAGGAAACGTTGGACGCCTTTATCGAGACAATGATTCAAATCGCCAAGGAAGCGGAAGAAAATCCGGAAATTGTCCAAGAGGCTCCGCATACAACGGTTGTAGGAAGGCTTGACGAAACAAAAGCGGCAAGAAAACCGATTTTAAAATATGTGAAAGAATAAAGATTAAAAAATTGTAGATCATTGAATTCTGCGACATCAATGCTGTGGCTTTATGATATGTAAAGGTTTAAGGGTGATTTTGTCGTAGTCTTCAATTGATAACATGATAACCGTCCTGATACACTTTCTGTTTTAAACATGTATCAGGACTATTTTTCGTTCATGTATAACTTTCTAGTATGGAATGAATGGCTATATTGATCTACCAACTTGACTATGGAATATCATTACGAAAAAAACCAGACAAAAAACTTGTCCGATTGCATGTGTCTATTTTCCAACCTTAATCCTGCCTGTCCACTTCTTAAATCCGCCTTTTAATTGATAGAGTTGTTTATAACCTTTTTTGTAAAGCATTTGAGCAGCCCTGCCACTGCGGCTCGACCTTTGGCAATATAAATAGACTGGTTTATCTGGACGGATTTCTTTCATCCGCATTTTCAATTGTGTTAACGGGATATTTCTTGCACCTAAAATGTGACCGGATTCAAATTCATTGGCTTCACGTACATCAATTAATTGGGCTTTTCGATATCCTTTGATAAACTCTTCTTGGGTTAAGACTTTTATAATTCTTTTCCGCTGAAAATAATTGAATAGCGAATAGCTGAGTAGTGCAAATAAAATAATGATCAAAATAATATTACTATAACTCATGATGGTTCCCCTTTCACTTACTCAAACTTTGTGCACTAATTTATATTATATAAATGAATTGCCGTGAACGCAAAGTAAAAATGAAAGGTTAAACAAAAAGAGTGATCATCTACGTACCATGTATGTTTTCAAAAAAAATCTTTAAAGCAGCATCCCCGGTTTTAATAATTGACCCCTCATTCAACAAAAGAGTATTTATTTTTCCATTCTCCTTTGATAGAATGTACTTTTGTTGAAACATAAAAAATATCGACAAAGTAGGCAATTAGTCACTTTTTTTAAAAGGAGGTATTGACAAAAATAGATATTTATGCTTACAAACACAATATATAGTTGTTAGAAAATTTTTATACCACTATATATTGAATTTGTAGGTGTTCTATGTTAATGTAAAGATATAAACAATAACTAAATTTATCAGCAGATATGATTTAGATATAAAGGAGATGGATGTATGGCTGTTGCATTTAAAGAAACACCAAAACTGAATATTAAAAAGTTGAATGATGCGATTCGACTTTTTCCACAAGTTCATCCGATAACCGAGGATATGAAGATCACTTTTAAAGGTGTATCCAGGCTCGTTATGATTGACCGTTATTCATTTAAAGACACGGAAAAACTGACTTTATCTGAAGGCGATTTTGTTGTATTGACGGTAAAAGAGGATCCGAAATTCCCGGCGAGAGGATTAGGTTACATAGTCAATATTGATTGGGAATTAAAGAAAGCATCCGTCCTTGTGGAAGAAGAATATCGCGGTGTCCTTGAGCAACAAGAAGAAAGAGAGTCAGGGATAATCGTTCGCTCCCTTGATGTCATTGAAAAACCATTAGAAATTTTCTATGAGCAAATTGCCAAACGGAATGCAACTGGCCTTGCAGAAGTAGAAGAGTCTGAAGAAAAAATTCAGGAGTGGACAGAAAAATTCTATCAAGAACTTGTCCAATTGAACTTTATCCCGGCAGGTCGCGTGCTTTACGGGGCAGGTTCAGGTAAGGAAGTAACCTATTTTAATTGTTACGTGATGCCTTTTGTTCAGGACTCACGGGAAGGAATTTCTGAGCACCGTAAGAAAGTAATGGAAATCATGAGTCGCGGTGGTGGAGTCGGTACAAACGGTTCAACTTTAAGACCACGAAACACGTTGGCAAGAGGTGTAAACGGTAAATCAAGCGGTTCGGTTTCATGGTTAGATGACATAGCGAAATTGACTCACTTAGTAGAGCAAGGTGGGTCGAGACGTGGTAAAATAGCATAACGTGTGCCTCGTCTATAAAAAAACCTCGTGAATTGCTGGGAACTCTTTATTGAGGTGATTAGTATGAGAACTTATAGTCCAAGGGAAAAGCAAAAATGTATAATATGCGGCATAGAAATGAACAACAATAAAGCTGGTCAATTTACCAAACATCTAGTGACCTTACACCAAATAGATTTGCCAACATATCTAAAAAATTTTTTTTACAAAAAAGAAAATTTAATTTGCCAAAGAGAAGGTTGCGGAAATTTAGTAGAAATAGATACAAATCATAATAAAAATAGATGGAAGCCAATGAAATATTGCAGTAATTATTCATGTAGGTATACTAAAAAAAATCGTAATAGGAAATGTCTCGTATGTAATAATTTGTTTTCAAATGAAGATTTAAGAGTTAAAACATGCAGCAAAGAATGCAGTCTTAATCTAAAATCTAAAAAGGTTACAGAATGGCATGCAAACATGTCCGAAAAGGAAAAGAGAGAACGATTTGAAAAGATAATATCTAAAACAGCCGCTACTAGAAGAAAAAACAAAACTCCTTCATGGAATAGTGGTAAGACAGGGATTTATACAGAAGAAACGATTGAAAAAATTAGGAAGGCTGCTTTGATTCAATTTGAAAATGGTGTTTTTAGAAAAACATCTATTGAAAGCAAAGTGGAAGAATTATTACAAGAAATGAACCTGAAATATAAGTATTCCTTTATACTCCAAAAACACCAATTTGATTTTTTGCTAATTGATTACAATATTTTAATTGAGTGCGATGGAGATTATTGGCATGTGAATCCTAAATTTTATCCTAAACCAAAGGGTTGGCAAATTAAAAGAATAGAAATTGATAAAGAAAAAAACCGCATAGCAAAAAATAACGGTTATACAATTCTTCGCTTTTGGGAAGATGAAATTAACAATAACCTTGGTTATGTTCATCAAATTATATCATCTCATGTAGCTTCTGAACCACAACGTAACTGGAAACAGTAAACGTGAAGGTTTAAAAATCAGAAGTGAAAAAAGACAATCAGCAGCCAAGCTCCGTAACATGGAGAAGGTTCAACGACCATCGAAAGACAGCAATTTTTGCTGAATCGAGTAGAGTAGGGATCAAGCGATTCCGAAGCGCGAGGGTATCTATTAGATACAAGATATGGTCTGAACTCTATGGTGACATAGAGAGTTGATGTAGCGAATCAACGTAACATAATTAGCACAAATGATTATGCTTAGTGATTGGCATCCGGATATTATTGAATTTATTATTTCCAAAATGCAAAACCCAAGAATTTTACGATTCTTAATTGAAAATACCGAAGACGAGCAAATTAAAAAGCTTGCTAAAGAAAAATTGAAATTTATTCCGTTAAAAGAAAATGAACGGATCATGTATGAAGGAATTGTCCGTTATAAAAATATTCCGGGTTTTGGTGGTTTTACAGAAGAAGTGATTAAGGAAGCCGAAGAAAAATTACGTGACGGCGGAACCTATGATGTGAATAATCCGGAATTTTTAACCGGGGCGAATATTTCCGTTTGTTTAACAAAAGAGTTTATGAAAGCTGTTGAAAATGACGGTGAATATGAATTACGCTTCCCGGATGTTGAAAAATACAATCCGGAAGAAATGAAAGAATACAACGAAAAATGGCATGAAGTCGGCGATGTTCGCGAATGGGAAAAGATGGGCTATCGTGTCCGTACGTATCGGAAGATCAAAGCAAAAGAACTATGGAACTTAATTAATATTTGTGCAACCTATTCGGCAGAACCGGGCATTTTCTTCATTGATAACGCCAATGACATGACAAACGCCAAAGCTTACGGGCAAAAGGTTGTAGCGACCAATCCGTGCGGCGAACAGCCTCTCGCACCATATTCTGTTTGTAATTTAGCTGCAGTAAATTTAGCAAACATGGTCAATAAAGAAACAAAACAAGTTGACTTTGAAAAATTAAAACAAACGGTCAGAACCGGTGTAAGAATGCAAGATAATGTTATCAATGCGACTCCTTACTTTTTGGAAGAAAACAAAAAACAAGCACTTGGTGAACGCCGAGTAGGACTTGGTGTAATGGGTCTAGCCGACTTACTAATTTACTGTGAAAAAGAATATGGATCCCAAGAAGGAAATGAACTTGTCGATAAAGTTTTTGAAACAATTGCGACAACAGCTTACAGGGCTTCCATTGAGTTAGCGAAAGAAAAAGGGAGCTTCCCGTTCCTTGTCGGTGAAACGGAAGAAGAAACAAACCGTCTGCGGAAAGCCTTTATTGAAACAGGTTTTATGAAAAAAATGCCTGAAGATATTAGAGAATCCATTTTAGAAAGCGGAATTCGTAACTCCCACTTGCTAACTGTTGCTCCAACTGGATCTACTGGGACAATGGTTGGAGTTTCCACAGGCCTTGAGCCTTACTTCTCCTTTACTTATTACCGCAGCGGACGACTCGGTAAATTCATGGAAGTGAAGGCAGAGATTGTTCAAGAATATTTGGATAAACATCCGGAAGTTTCTCCAGACAACTTGCCACATTGGTTTGTAACGGCAATGGATTTAGCACCGGAAGCCCATGCAGATGTTCAATGTGTGATCCAACGTTGGGTAGACTCGTCTATCAGTAAAACGGTAAATGCACCACAAGGCTATAGCGTTGAACAAGTTCAAAAAGTATATGAGCGTCTATATAAAGGCGGTGCCAAAGGTGGTACAGTGTATGTTGACGGAAGCCGTGATACACAAGTATTAACTTTAAAGGCAGAAGAAAATAGCCATAAAGAAGATGCACACCATCATCATCCGACAAAAGTTGTTCTTGTTGAAACCATTCAAGATCTCCGTTCAACGGATGTCACAATCGGCTCGGAAATCGGCGACACATGCCCGGTTTGCCGTAAAGGGAAAGTGAAAGAAATCGGCGGCTGCAATACTTGTGATAACTGCGGTGCCCAATTAAAATGCGGTCTGTAATACCCTTTTAAAAGTAAATAAATAAGTGTAAATAACATAAAAAATAGCATGGTGATTCAATAGAATTCACCGTGCTATTTTTTATTACGAGCAAAAGATTCCCTAGAAAGGTGAGAAAAATGTGAATGATCCCGAAAAAAAACAGCTTGCCTGCTGTACTAATTTCGTTGTCCTTTGATTAAACATAAAGTAATTAAGAAAAGCGCGGGGTGTCCGAGCCGTTTGTTCTCTTAAAATATATAAAAATCATAAGAAAACGATCCTTTTCGTCTTACCGTACAGAATGGGACGTTAAAAAAACAATTCAATTTAGCTCACTTTTACAATATATAGCAGGATTTTTCACAAAAATGATAAGTAAGTAATCGTACGGATTTTTTTGCATTTTTCAGTGGCCTCGTGCGGACGGATCATCTCTTAAAATTAGAAAAAAATCAACGGAGGCGGTTTCCTTTGTATATTGACGGGGTGTTTTCAGGAGGAGGTATAAAGGGGTTAGCCTATATTGGCGCTTACCAGGCTTTAGAAGAGCACGGTTTCCAATTTAAAAGAGTAGCCGGTACAAGTGCCGGAGCAATTATTGCTGCATTTATTGCAGCGGGATTTACCAGTGAGGAGTTGAATAATGAATTAGGCAATCTCGAATTACGCACAATACTGGATGAGCCGAAAAGTATTTTACCTTATAAGCTATTTAAATGGTTACCAATTTACTGGAGATTAGGAATGTACAAAGGACAAGCGTTGGAAAATTGGCTTGATCAAACTTTACAAAAAAAAGGCGTTCGTACATTTGGTGACCTGCCACCTGGCGTATTGCAAATCATTGCATCGGATTTGTCAAATGGCAGGATCTTTATTCTCCCCAACGAACTGCACAAATACAATATTCCGTTTGAAAATTTCCCGATTGCAAAAGCCGTCAGGATGAGTTGCAGTTTACCTTATTTTTTTGAACCGGTACGATTAAAAATCAATCATCGTAAAATTGTTATTGTTGATGGCGGTGTTCTCAGCAACTTTCCTATGTGGTTATTTGATCGTGAAAATGTTATGAAAGAGCGCCCCGTTCTCGGTATTAAATTAAGTCCAAACATAAACGAGCAACCACCGAGGGAAATAAAAAATGCATTGCAAATGTTTGAAGCATTATTTTCGACAATGAAGGATGCTCATGATACACGATATATATCGCGGAAACACGAGAAAAACATCATTTTTATTCCGACAGAAGGGATGTTAACGACCGAGTTTGGGATAACGAATGAAGGAAAAGAAGATTTAATAAAAATTGGCAAAGAAAAGACACTAAAATTTTTGAAAAATTGGGCATATTAAATATCTAATCAAGGATATTTAATGAATAGCCCGATTTTTCTTCTTCCCTTTTTTTCCTTCAATAACCGTTAAATGGGTACTTGATGTATATCTTTTCCGAACTGCCTGTTTCTTTTTTGAATCGACTTTTTTCTGCCCCCGCTTTATCCTTTTTTTCGATTGTCGTGCTGCTTTAATAAATGCCCTTTGTTCTTTTCTCATGGATTGATTTGGTAGGCCGAAATTTCTCATGACGAGAAAGAAAATCCCGATTATAATTGCACTGATTAATAAGAAACGAACCAGTCGGAACGGTTGGGTAATTAGCGTAACCACCAGACCGAAAATACCGAGAACAAGAATGAAACTTGTTAAAACCTTCGCCAAATTTGCTTTCATTAGGGCCACCTCCTAAGAGCATTTTAAGCAAAATTCATATGATTTAAACATAATGACCAAAATTTATTATATGGTTAACACCTAAAAAATTCCTTAACGAAAAACCCATGCTCCAAATACAATATTTTTCTTATATTTTCTCAAACATGATACGGTGGATTCCAATCATTTCACCGCAATAAAATGAAATTATCTTATTCTACTTATATTCTACAAGAAATTAGGTAAAACCTCTATATTATTGGCATTAATTTATGAAAAAACAGAATTGCTTAGGACATACTATGAATGGAGGTGCTACAATGGAGAAAGCAAAATTGGAACAAAACCAACACGCAAAACCGATCTCACTCAAAACAACTTCAGTCATTACCGGTTTTTTTGGCGGTGTATTTTGGAGTGCAGTCGGATTATTAGCCTATTATTTCCACTTTACGAAGATTCGTCCGAATACCATATTGGAACCGTGGGCAGTTGGAGATTGGAAAACAAGTTGGATTGGTACGGTTATCTCTTTATTGTTAATCGGGGTTTTAGGGATTGTTGCGGCATTACTTTATTATTTCACATTGAAAAAATTTCAAAACATCTGGGTTAGTTTCGGATATGGAATTGTATTGTTTGCTATTGTCTTTTTCCTATTAAATCCGCTGTTTCCAAACTTAGATCCGATTACTGAATTAGATAGAAATACGATCATTACAATGCTGTGTTTATATGTATTATTCGGTGTTTTTGTCGGATATTCGATTTCTTATGAATATAATGAAAAAGTCGAGGAAAAAAGGAAAAATCATTCTACATAAATGATCTTAGTAAAAAATGGGGAGAATCTGAGCGATTCTTTTCCCAGTAAAGAAGTATATTATGGTAAAATATAGTATGTTAATGCTAAATAGGGAGAGAAAATGGATGAAGAAATTGGAACGTATTCGTAACGAATTTGGTCAGCTCGGTATTCAAGCTTTGCTGATAACGAGTCCGTATAATCGCCGTTATATTGCGAATTTTACCGGAACGACAGGTGTTGTCTTGATTACGGAAGAGGATGCTTATTTTATCACAGATTTCCGCTATATTGAACAAGCAAAAAGGCAAGCGGTCGGATATGATATCATACAACATAGCGGGTCAATACCGAAAGAAGTGGTTCGGATATGTAATGAAAAAGGTATAAACAAACTTGGCTTTGAAGAAGATGATGTCACTTATGCATTATACCAAGCGTATGTGTCAGAGTTTAAAGGAACATTGGTACCGGTAAGTGGTGTCATTGAAAAATTACGGTTGATTAAGACGGAAGAAGAGATTAAGATAATTAAGGTGGCTTGTGATATTGCTGACGCCGCTTTTAAGCATATTCTTGAGTTTATCCGCCCCGGGATCACAGAATTGGACGTATCCAATGAACTAGAATTTTTCATGAGAAAATGTGGGGCAACTTCATCTTCATTCGATACGATCGTCGCCTCCGGTCTGAATTCTGCTCTTCCACACGGGGTTGCATCCAATAAAGTAATTGAAAAGGGCGATATGGTAACACTTGACTATGGTGCCTATTATGATGGTTATGTATCAGATATAACCAGGACGGTTGCCGTTGGAGATCCTGGCGAACAATTGAAAAAAATATACGATATTGTCCTCCAAGCACAATTAAAAGGAATGGAAGAAATTCGACCTGGAATGACCGGAAAAGAGGCAGATGCAATCACGAGAGACTACATAACAGAACACGGTCACGGAGATGATTTTGGTCATTCTACCGGACATGGTATCGGCTTGGAAATCCACGAGGGACCAACCCTTTCAAAAAATTCGGAAGTCTTACTTAAACCGGGCATGGTCGTTACATGTGAACCGGGGATATATGTACCGGGATTGGGCGGTGTAAGAATTGAGGATGACTTAGTTATTACCGAACACGGGAATGAAGCCCTAACCCATTCAACAAAAGAACTAATTATTTTGTAATGAGCAGGAGGAAAGTGAATGATTTCAGTAAACGATTTTAGAACAGGACTCACCATTGAGGTTGACGGAGAAATTTGGCGCGTTCTTGATTTCCAACATGTAAAACCGGGAAAAGGTGCTGCTTTTGTCCGTTCCAAATTACGTAACTTGCGCACAGGTGCTATTCAGGAGAAAACATTCCGCGCCGGGGAAAAAGTGGAAAAAGCACAGATTGATAACCGGAGAATGCAATATTTATATGCAAGTGGCGATTCCCATGTATTTATGGATACCGAAAACTATGAACAAGTGGAGCTTCCGGCAAAACAAATTGAATATGAATTGAACTTTTTGAAGGAAAATATGGAAGTTCAAATTATTATGTTTCAAGGGGAAACACTTGGAGTCGAATTACCAAATACAGTAGAATTGGTCGTGACGGAAACCGAACCCGGAATTAAAGGGGATACGGCTTCGGGAGGTTCAAAACCGGCAACACTTGAAACCGGCCTTGTCGTTCAAGTCCCGTTCTTTATTAATGTTGGTGATCGATTAATTATCAATACGACAGACGGGTCTTATGTTTCCAGAGCCTAAAACTTGAAAAATTGTATATGTATAAGAAAGAATCTTGGCAAACGTCAAGGTTCTTTTTTTAGCTAATAGGAAAGTATAAATTTCCAGCAAAGAAGCGAATTCGACGTAGTTGGAAATTTTAAGA